>CAZWEF010000099.1:0-5575 GCA_964632125.1 uncultured Erysipelotrichales bacterium | reverse complement strand
GTTTTATTCTTATCACCAGGTGCCTATCCAATCAAACCAAATATTCCGGGAATCGACAGTAAGAATGTCTTTACAGTAAGAAATGTACAAGATATTGAAGCCATTATGGGTTATTTGAAAACAAGTCAAGCTAAGTCAATTAGCGTTATTGGTGGTGGTTATATTGGTGTTGAATGTGCAGAGAGCTTAAAAGAAGCAAACTATGATGTCACACTTGTAGAAGCTGCAACTCAAATCATGGCACCGTTAGATCATGATATGGTACAAATATTGCACAAAGAAATGTTAGACCATGGGGTTAAGTTAGTCCTTGGTGATGGTATTAGTGCTATTGCTGATGATAAAATAACACTAAGTTCTAACAAAGAAATCATGAGTGATGTTGTCATTATGGCAATTGGTGTTAGACCAGAAACTGATTTAGCTAAAGACGCAGGGCTTGAAATCGGTGTTACTGGGGCCATCAAAGTTGATTGCAACTATGTTACAAGTGATCCAAATATTTATGCTGTTGGTGACGCAATTGAAGTTTGGGATCATTTCACTGGTAAGAAAACTAGATTAACATTAGCAGGTCCAGCTCAACGTCAAGCTCGTGCTGCTGCAAACCATTTGTATGGTGTGCCAAGTCGTAACCTAGGTGTGATTTATTCATCAAGCGTTAAAGTATTCAATAAGAATGCTGCTTCAACTGGGATGAATGAAAAAATGATTCAAAATGCAGGGATTGATTACGATTATGTTTATATCATACCAGGTGATAAAGTCGGTCTTATGCCAACATCTAACCCTATGCATTTCAAATTGCTTTTCGAGAAAAACTCTGGTAAAATACTTGGGGCTCAAGCAATAGGTGCAGGTAATGTTGATAAGCGAATCGACGTTGTTGCTGCATTATTGTTACAAGGTGGGACAATCTATGATTTAGAAGATCTAGAGTTAACTTACTCACCACATTTTAGTACAGCAAAAGATGTCTTAAACTTTGCTGGTTTAGTTGCCGTTAACATCATCAACGATGTGTTCAAGCAGGTTAAAGTGAGTGAAGTGAGACATTTAGTTGAACAAAATGCATGTATTATCGATGTGCGTGAACCACATGAGTACGAAGCAGGACATTTGATCAATGCAATCAATATTCCTTTAAGCCAGTTTAGAGATCGCATGAGTGAAATTCCAAAAGATCAACCTGTTTATTTACATTGTCGTTCAAGCCAAAGAAGTTATAATGCGTTGATGTCCCTTATTCACAATGGATACACAAATTGTTATAATATGTCAGGATCATACCTAGGATTTTCTTATTATGAATACGCAAGTGATCAATTGCTAGATCGAGCACCTATCTTCACAGCATACAACTTCAAATAAAATGCAAAAGAAAACACTATCACGCTTAGATGTTTTTAGCTTAGTCCTCGGTTCAATCATAGGATGGGGATCATTTAGTTTACCAGCAACAAGGTTTTTACCGCAATCGGGCATTATTAATACTGCGATTGGGTTAGCACTTGGTGGATTGGTTGTTATTGTTATTCAAAATAGCTATCATATCATGTTGGAAAACCATGGTGAAGATGGTGGTGAGTTCTCATACACATATGAGAATCTTGGTAAACGTCACGGGTTCATCGTAGGTTGGTCTTTAGTTTTATGTTATATTTGTTTAGTACCTTTAAATGCAACAGCATTTAGCATGATTTTGAATAAAGTGCTAGGTATTAACACACAATATATTTATTTATATACAGTTGGATCATATCCTGTTTATCTATCAGAAATTATAATTTCAAGTTTAATTCTATTGTTATTTGCTCGGATTAATATAAGAGGATTGAAGTTTAGTTCAGTTGTCCAAAATACACTTGTGTTTTTCCTTGTTTTCAATGTATTGGTTATCTTCCTTTTCTATGTCTTCCGTGTTGATAGTTCATCCATGAAGACAACGTACTTTCAAAACTACGAGTTTAGTATCGGACAAATATTTAAGGTATTTGCCATAGCACCTTTCACATTTGTTGGATTCGATGTAATTCCTCAAGTAACAACTAATTTAAATTTTAATAAAGCCAAAGCAACGACAGTTGCAATTACATCAATTATCATTGGTATTTCATTATATGTTATGTTGAATGTTATTACATCTTTTGACTTCCATATCTTCCAGTCTATTAGTGACTGGCCTTTAGCGTCATCTATCTCCAAAAACATGGGTATCATTGGCAAAGGAATGCTTTTATTAGCGGTTACTGGTGCTGTTGTTGGAGGAATTAATGGCTTTATGATTAGTAGTAGTAAGTTAATCTCTTCTTTAGGTGAGTATAAGTTCCTAAATAAGAAGTATAACTCATTTAACAAAGTTGGTGCCAATGAAAAAAGCATCATCTTTGTCCTTATTGTTAGCTTAATAGCGCCGTGGTTTGGTCGAGAAGTGATTTCATACATTGTTGATATGTCTTCATTACTTGCATCAGTTGCTTATCTTTATGTGTGTTTTATTGCAATTAAAAAGAGCACAACCTTCTATAGTAAAGTATTGGCTTGGACCGGTTCTTTATTTAGTCTAGGGTTTATCTTATTACTCGTCGTACCAATTTCACCAGCATTCTTATCTACAATGCCTTTTGTCTTTTTGGTGATTTGGTGGGTGCTCGGCATGATTTATTATGCTTTTAATGCGCGCAATGTATCAAAAAAATTAATAAGCAATGAATAAAAATTGAAAGGGCAATAGCCCTTTTTGTATTGTTTAAAATCAATTAGGGTATGAACCAATATCCTATTTTTAAACAGTGATCTGTTATTAATTTTTATTGTTCAAAGTGAGCAAAACAAATGACCTTAGAAGAGTTAGGACTATAATTTCAAATATAAAATTGAGACATGCAAGGTTTTGAAATTAGCTAAATTGAAGGTGTTGATACCAGTTTTGGGATTATATGTTTAACATTGTGGTATAACCCTAATTGTGTTATGATGTATGCGTGAATCAACAGTATTAGCATTTAAAACAAGTATGGAATTTCTTTACAAAGTGATAACAAGTATCAAAATGAAAAGAAGTTTATGTATAAAATAATTGTATGTCATTTAAATTGAACTGGAGGAAACATCATGAGCAAAGCAGAATGGTATGTAGGGAAAAGTGCTCAAGCTAAACATTTAGTTTATCTAAATAAACAAGCAAAAGAATTAGAGAAGCTTTTATATAAAAAGAAGACAATGATTATTCGTGGCGCAGCCGGAAAAAAATGTCCCTTGGGTGGTCGTGCAAAACTAGATGATATTATTTATTTTGTTGAAACTGGAGGGAATATGGTTGTTGCATATAAGGGCATAATCTCTAAGGTTATAGAGAGTGAAAAGATGACAGTGGAAGAGTCACAAGCATTTATTAAAAGATTTGAAAAGAATTAAATCTATCAAAAGAACAATATAATCGTTGGGCAGGTAAAAAGTACCTAGCTGTATATGAAATTTCTCACATGGTAGCAATTGAGCCATTTCAATACAATCGCGAAAGTAATATGGATGATTGGATCATTACAGATGATATTAATACAATCATGAAAAAGTAGACTGAAGGAGATCGAAAGTATGACAATATGGAATCCATGGCGAGGATGTAAAAGATTTAGTGATGGGTGTAAGTATTGTTACATTCATAAAGGTGATCTAAGAAGAAATATTAATACAAATGAAGTCGTTAAAACAGATAAATTCAATTTGCCCATTAGAAAAAACGTGAAAGATGAGTATGTAGTAAATAAGCCAAATACAACGGTTT
The DNA here is from genome assembly GCA_964632125.1 of uncultured Erysipelotrichales bacterium. Classification (GTDB taxonomy): domain Bacteria; phylum Bacillota_I; class Bacilli_A; order Erysipelotrichales; family CAZWEF01; genus CAZWEF01. The sequence goes on along the minus strand of CAZWEF010000099.1, from coordinate 1,788 downwards.
ATACATGCTTTACAAGTGATTTTTTAATTGAAGAAGCTGATTCTTGGAGAACATCATGTTGGTCCATGATAAAGGAAAAATCAGATTTGAAATTCTTGTTTTTAACCAAGAGAATTCATTGATTTATGGAATGCATCCCAAATGATTGGGGAGATGGCTATGATCATGTCATTGTTTGCTGCACTGTTGAGAATCAACAAACTGCAGATGAACGATTATCACTTTTTCTTCAATTACCGATTAAGCACAAATGTATTATATGCCAACCATTGCTCGAAAATATTGATATTGAAAACTATTTAGATGGCATCGAGTTGGTCGTTGTTGGTGGTGAATCAGATCGATACGCAAGACCACTACATTATGACTGGGAACTTAACTTACGAAGTCAATGCATCAAAAAACAGGTCAATTTTGAATTTAGACAATGTGGAACACACTTTGTTATGAATGGTGTTAGATATACACTACAAGTTAAGGATTTAATGAAACAAGCTAAGAGAGCCAACATAGATTATCATGTAGAAACATTCAAATAATATGTTATAGGAGGATATGCAATGATGAAAGAAAACACAAAAAAAGCACTCGTCATAGTCGATATGCAATATGATTTTGTAGAAGGTGGTAGTCTAGGTGTCGATGGAGGTCTTGCGTTAGGAACACGAATTGTGACTGATTTATTGACTGAAAATAATCGATATGATTTTATTGTGACAACTCAGGATTGGCATATAGAACCAGGTAATCATTTTTCTAACACACCTGATTATATCGAATCTTGGCCTGCGCATTGTGTTGCTGGATCTAAAGGGGCACACATACTCACATCTATAAGTGATGCACTTAAACAATTGAACACAAAAAAAGAAGCAGTATTTAAAGGTCAATATGAAGATGCTTATAGTGGTTTCATGGGAAAAACAACAAATAATCAAACATTGGCTCAATTACTTCATGATGAACAAATCATAACAGTGGATGTCATTGGATTAGCAGAAGATTATTGTGTTTCAGCGACTGCGTTAGATGCTGTTAAAGAAGGGTTTAAAACAAGATTACTGATTGACTATACGGTCGCCATTGACAAAGAAAAGGCCAAAGTATGTCAAAATGAGTTGCGTCATGCAGGCGTTGAATTAATTCAATATTAAACAAAAATTAAATCTATAAGAAGGACCCAAACAGGTATAATGACATGCTTATTTGGGTTTTTGTTTATGAACTTTGATTCAATTTATTGATCATGTTCATAGGAATCAAATAGTGATATGAAAATGAAGAAGTTAATTGAGGATGTTAATCAATTAAAAGATATGAACTCTTACAGATGATTATAAGCACAGTTAATGCTGGATTAAGGATACTAAATCAAGCACTTATACAACCATTAGGCTAAAATATCAATCAGTTTAAAGGTTATACATTGATACAAAAATTCTCTTTATTAACAGCTATAAAAGGGTTCAACAAGTATCTATTTGAAGAAATGAAAGAAACACCACTGCATGCATTATCGTTAGATATTGAGATACCATATTATGTTGTTCAAGGAAAGTATGACTATACCTCAAGAACCTCAATAGCCAAGCAATACTTCGAACAAATTAAAGCGTAAACAAAAGCATTCTATTTATTTGAATATGCAGGACACACACCAAGTTTTGAACAACCAATTCAATTTAAACATGTATTTTTAAACATAACGTACAACTATCAGCTTTAACTTTTTTCAAATATTTTTCATATTCATGACATTATCAATAATTTTAATTATTTATGAACTTT
>CAZWEF010000098.1:0-5761 GCA_964632125.1 uncultured Erysipelotrichales bacterium | reverse complement strand
TCCATCTTTGCTTCACCGATTTGTGAACCAGCTTTTTCAGCTGTGACGGTAATTCCTTCATAGCCTCTCACTGGGTCTTGCGTAAACACTTTTGGTCCATAGTATAAATTCTCATCGACTGCAATCACAAAATCAATCTCAACTCCACCCGTTGTAGGATATAGGTTGTAGATTAAGTCGCCATTGAATGTTTGATATACTGGTTGTTTCGTTGGTGCCACAAAGCTCTCAATAAAGCCATAAAATGGGCTCGTTGCAACTTGTTGTGGCGTTCCCGGTGCTGGCGTTCCCGTTACTGGTATCACATGGTAACGAAGACCTTCTGGTATATGAATTTTGACTTGTTTCCCAGTACTGGTCACATCCCCAAATGGTACCGATACTTTAACTGCATAGTTTTGTCCAGCCACCATTCCTGTTGCTGGGTTATAGTCAGGAATATCAATCGTCACTGCACCATTTGTTACTTCCATTGCTGGTGCAACCATCATATCAGATGATTTAATCGTTGCTTTAACTGTTAGAGTTTGCTCACCAAAAAAAATCGTGATGTCTCTTGTCCCATCAGTCATCGTTTTAAGTGCATCTATATCAGCTTGATTGATTGTCGGTGTTGTCCCTGTTGGTACAACAACTTGTGCCTTTTCTAAGATGACTTCTTGTGTTAATGTTTCTAGTTCATTTGTAAACAAAACAAAGTCAATGGCACTAAGTACGTCTTCCTTTTCCTCTGTTTGTTGTTCTTGTGTTTGATCAGTTGTTTGCTCAATTGCATTTAATGGTAAATTAAGTGCAGTTATTGAAAACGATAACATCAAAATCATCACAATAATTTGATTTAATCTTTTTTCCATAGTAGTCTCCTATTCTTTCACTTCATTTTGAAATATAAAATACACCTTTACTGCAATATTCTAACACGTTTCACATATTAAAACAATTAAAACGTCATTAAGATAATGGAAGTTATGGAGATTTACACAAATTCTTCATATTTGACTATAAACTAAAAACCAGATGCCTATGATTTATGGCACCTAGCTCAAGTATCTATTTCACCTTTGTTTTTCACTTTAGAGTAAAGTGTTTGTTTGACTTGAATCATTTGCCTTACTGTATAAAGAAGGTAAATAAGAAACAAGATGACTGGTATAATTAAGAACACAAAAACAATACCAACTAGTTGTGTTAATGTTTGTTCACGCCAAAAAGCTCTAGGAAAAATATAAGTAATGCCATCTTTTAATTGAAGCACATTTTGAGTCATCGCATAAACGCTAATACTGATTGTTGATGTCTTAAAGATGACTTTATAAACGCCTGTTTCTGGTTGAAAATCATGAATCTCAATTGCGGTTATTGGGATTGGTTCTCCAGTAGTCGTATCCCATGCATGTGCATTTGATAAAGCCATTAACTGCTTTGCATCTTTTCGTTTTAAATCACTTAATGGAATGCTAAAGTCTCTTGCATCAATTCCCAATTTATTTTTTATGATTGTTTTAGGTGCTTGGATTGTAATCATAATAACTTCAGTTTTTGTTTCTCCATTAAATGTCGTTGTCAGTTCAACAGGATAAGTACCGCCCTCTTTAATGTTTTCTAAATCTTCAGGCTTAATAGGTTGCAAGATCATCAATGTCGTTAATAAAACAATCACTAACTTATTCATCACTTATACCAAATGTTATGCGGCTCACAACTTTTTGTCCTTGAATCTCTCTTTGATAGTGCCCATGCATCATATTAACTAGATTTTCGATGAAGATTAAGCCTTGTCCTGTGCTATATGGATTTGTTGCATCAATTAACTGTATACTGTTTTTTGATTGATTTAAGCGCTCGATGTTATGCAAATCACTTTCGTTTACAAATGTCATGATGACTTGTTGATCTTCAAAGTCAATATCGATTTCTATGGTTGACTCGTTTAATGCATATAATACCATATTCGATATTAAATTATGAAGCAACATGCTAACAACCATCTCTTGATGACAAACAATCAATTGTTCTGGTACGACAAAATCTATCATTAGGTGTTTCTCTTTAATTGATTGTGAAACAAGTTGAATTGACTTTCTTGTTGTTTCAACTAAATCAAAGGATTGTGAGACAACATTTTCTTGTTTGTTTTTTTCGATTAATCGTATGATTTGATTGATTTCTTCTAAAATTAAATCCATACGTTGCTCATTATATTGTGACAATGATAAAACTTGTTGGTTGCTTTCATGTTTTGTTTTATATTGATTCTCTATAAGGGTTTGATAAACAGGTGTTTTTAATTCATGTATTAAGACACGGGTAAATAAAAGTTCATTTTCTAGTTTTTGTTTTTGTTGATTCAACAATACTTCAAGTTCCGTATTTTTCTTACTCACTTGTTGAATTGCTTTTCCGGTCGTACTTGCAAACTCAGTTAGTTCAGCATTCAAATCATCATCTGCTTCAACCATTGAGTCAAAACGATTTTGTTTAACATAAAGCAACGTTTTTTTCATTTTCAATAATGGTCTCAAGACAAAATACTGTATGATTGTTAACATAAACAACATCAAAACAAAAGCTCCAGCAATAATCCATGTTTGCGTCTGAACAAGTTGGAAGAAAAAGTCTTGACTAGGCAAATGATAAAGACTATACCAAACAAGTATTTCATGCCCATTTCGATCAAAAATACCGCTAGACTCATATGCAACAACACGCTTATTTAAAACATCTTGAAGGACCTGACTGTTATCAAGTCGCAATGTTTTAAAAACAACCTCGCCTTTGTCCATGACTTTTATTTCCATCGGGTATTGAACAACGACTTGTTCGAGGTTTTCAACCATTTGTTCACTTTCTAGAGCACTTGCTAATGCTGCTTGAGCATGTTTTATATAAGCCATCTCATGGACTTCAAATGTTTTCTTGGCATTTAACACAAGTCCTAATAAAGCCCCAATCACAAAAACATAAACCAGAATAAAACTGAAGACGATGATTAAAAACTGCTGTCTACTCTTCATTCCAACGATACCCATAATTTCTTATGGTCACGATTGAGAAACTTTGTAATTTCTTACGAAGGTTCTTAATATGTGAATCAACAGTACGCTCATCAACATGTTCAATGTCTGAATGCCAAATAGTTTCTACTATTTGTTCGCGGCTTAGTGCGACGCTTTTATTTTCCAAGAAGAATTTTAAAAGCGCCCATTCCTTAGATGATAAAGATATCTCTTTTTCATCTTTTCTAACTATCAACGAATCCAAGTCCATGCGAATGTTTTCTGTTTTTGAAATTAATTCTTTTGTCTTCAAGCGACCTTCCTTTGAACTTGGTAATGCCAATACCCGTTCAATATATTTAAGTACAATATCCAAACTTTTTCGTTTCTCGATGAAGTAATCTGCCTCTACATCCATCGCTTCAATTTCAATGTGTTCTCCAGCTTCTCCTGTTAAAATAATTGTTTTTATTTTAGGATTAATGTTCTTAATGCTTTTAAGGAGTCTTGTTCCATTCATTAAATCCATTTGATAATCCGTGATCACTAGATCATATTGATTTAAAACAAATTTCTCAAGTGCTAAAATCGGATTATCGACATCATCCACTCGATACCCTTCTTCTTTTAAGACTTTGACAAGGAGTGAACGAAACGCCTCATTATCTTCTACAACTAAAATGCTATACATGAAAACACCTCCTTATTAGATTTTTGCATAATTGATTCATGATGTCAATATTGGTTTAATGGATAATATGGATAATATGGGGTTTGTATCATTATTATGAATTTTTAAACATAATATGACACATATATGTTTTAACATCGCAATTAGATTTTAATGCTTTTTTGCCTCAATAACAGACTATCTATCAGAAGTATGTTAAAAACCTACAATACATATGCCATGTTATAGGCTATTCTACTAAATCTTTGGCCTCACTCAATTTCTTAGATATAAGTTCTCAACTTTATCAAGGTGCCTATCACGAACAAGTTACGAACTTTTCGAAACCTACTAGTGCTCTCTTCTTAATATTTAGGGTAAAAAGATTTACCCCATAAATACATTGTTGTATTGTAATACAATTGTAATTGCAAGTGTTTTAAAATTTCATAATTGTTGATTTAGCTTTTTTTATCAGTTATGTGATCAGCACTCAGTATTAATGAAGGTCTGCTACTCAATTTTTCAAGAGAGCCAGCTGTAGAACGACTTTTTGTCTACATGCTATCTTGTATTGACCAATACTATTTAGAAGATGCATCAACACGGACTTCATTAGGATTGAAAGGGGCCGATAGCTAAGGAATTTGTCCTTTTTATGTTCCTCATTGCAATCTTAAAATAGTGAATTAAATGATTGCAAAAAAACTCTCCATTTTACTGAAGACATCTTTCCTAAAAGGTAAGCGTCAAATAGAGCATTTGTGCCATCAAATCTAAGGATATGAGATAATCGTGTCATAAGACTAGGAGGTATTCTATATGAAACATGTTAGGATTAGAATAGTTGAGGACCAACAATAGAGTGGTCAAAGCATTGCAACATATCGTGCAAAGAACTCAATACCAGTAGGATTATTCTATAAACAAAACAAAGATTAAAACCAGCACCATCCAACATGACCACTGAATCCGAAATGATCCATTTCAAACTAGTTGGTCACCTATTTGAGTTTGATTGGTCACATGAAAAGTATCTATCCCTTGCATGAAAGGACCTCATGTACGATTGATATCTCAAGCAACAATTAAGATGGTTACATGCAGGATTGAAGATTGAATAAAAGTATGGAGCCGAGTTTATTAAACTGAAATCTGAATCTAAGAATGAAATAGACTCTTTGTATAGTAATCATTTTAGTATGACTCAAAAAAAGTTGTAAAAGTTGCTTAAATAAGGCGTTCTTTTATGATATAAGCACTAAAATAAGATTCACAATGCTCTCCATATCATTGGGATTTGAAGATGCAATTAATATCGTAAGTGTTGCAAGTGTCTCATTTGAAATGCGTTGTTTACCATTTAGATATAATGCATTATTTCTTTTTAAAAAATACAAAAAGATAACGGCAGCTACTCTTTTATTCCCATCAATAAAAGAATGGTTCTTAGTAATTAAGTATAATAAATTAGCTGCTTTAGTTTCTAGAGTTGGATATAAATCAACACCTCCAAATGTCTGATAAATCGCACCAATACTCGACCTAAATGAATCATCACGCTCAACAGCAAAATGGTCCCCTTTATCTTTAAAACTTGTTTTACGAATAATATCAAGGCATTCTTCATATTCTATTTTGTAAACATCTTGTATGCCATCTGGTATTTTGATTGAGTGATGGTCATACTCATCTAGTATCCTCAGACCCTTTTCATATGCCAGTAAAAAATCTAGGAAAGAATCTGATGACAATGGTAATTGCCCGCCTAATTGACGATATGAATTAAGTAAGTCTAAAAGTTCTTGGTGATTGGGAATATTTAGCTTTTTCTCATTTAAAGCATACCCTTTCAGCATATATTCCTTTAGAATTGATGAAGCCCATTTCCTAAAAGCAATACCTCGCTTTGACTTTACTCGATACCCTACAGAGATAATCATATCTAAATTGTAGAATTTAAGTTTTCTTCTAACGCTTCTATTCCCTTCTTTTCGAACCACCGAGAAATCCTCGGTGGTTGAAGCTTCATTTAACTCATTCTCCAAATAAATATTTTTAATGTGAAGTCCCACGTTATCAGAAGATGTGTCAA
>CAZWEF010000097.1:0-6136 GCA_964632125.1 uncultured Erysipelotrichales bacterium | reverse complement strand
ATTACTTTATTATTTTTATTTACTAAATAAAGCACACTCTCATTTTCAGAACTGTATAGAAATAATGAGTCTATATTTGATGCCTTTTCTTTCAAATGAGGGAAGTCTTGATTGTATGCAGTGATAAATGTGCTTTGAGAAATGATAACAGGTTTTTTCTTATTCATGACCGAAAAGCTAAAAACTAAAACTAGGCAGGCTATGATAACGATGATGATTTTGTTTTTAGTAATAAATGACTGTTGGTATTTCATTGGTTACCACGAAGGTACAAAAATTATATTGTCTTACTAGTACACCGTTACCATTATAGCGCTCAGTAGCCTGCCAACAAGTTTCATAGCCATCCACTGTCATACCTAGTTTACTTTTTCGGTTTGCATCTGCCCATACAAACGTCCCTCCAGAACCACTGTTAGATACAGAAATACCAATAGGTCCATAAGAAAGTGAAATACTTAAAGTTGCTTTTCTTGTGCTGGACATATAATAGCCATTCACTTGTTTTGTTTGGCCATTAGCATAGTCTGGAAGTAATCCTAAATATCTATTATAGATAGGACGCTCTGAAAGTTTAGTGAGTGTTGTATTGGTACACGTGCCACATCTTGGTGTCCGCGAATAATTAATTTCACTAGACTCAAATTCACTATCTTGACTCAATAATTCATTTGCTTCATCTTCAGTTAAGTAAATGACTTCGAAAGGATTATTGTTTGAAGTCTCAGCATAAATCTTAGAAAAATTAAACAGTGAAAATACAATCGTTGTTGCAAGAAGAAACGGTACTATCCTTTTCATTTTAAACCCTCCTTTAGTGCATATTTGTTAACTAAATAATAACATAAATGTAAGCGCTTGTAAACATTATTCTTTATTTTTTCAGGATTCACTTTTATTGTCTTACTATGTTCGATATAAACACCACTTTTGCGTATCAATGTTATTTATTAATCACTCCAATTTCATTTATGAAAAGAAGTAGCATTTATATTTTTGATGTATTTTTAAGAACGAAATAAAGATGATGATCGTCTAGAGGTAGAAAAAACTAAGGTCTTAAAGTCTTTGTGCATTCCTATGGTGTCATTTATAAATGAACTGCATTATTCAATTCTTTAAGACAAGAGTCATTAAGTTCAAGAGTGAAACTGAAAGAATGTATTTGGGTTTTTTCATGATAAAACTGTACCTTATTTAATTAAATGCTTCGTCATGTATTTTCATTTGTAGTTCCCCTCAGTTTCTGTTTTATTGTAACACTGAATTTTGTGTATATCATATTTTAATCAATCCAGTAGCGAAGTCTATTGATGGTGACGGATTATCACCTTTTTAAGAAAAGGTTAAAGCTTAAATCAATTAGTTGTGAAAGAAGTCGCTTATTGATAATCATATTGATAAAGACGATATACTTAGAATGGCATGCGTATGAAACTGTACGGATTACTTTCAATCATACAAATCTAGAGAAGGATACCAGTATTGTTGGAATAGAAAAGATTTTTATGTTCAAGTTTGAATGAATAATTTGTTATTTCATTAGGAGCGAAATATGGAGAATGCTTGAAAGAGCAATTAACGGCACTGATGTTAAAGCAAACATTCATAGGTGAGCAAAGAATCAAGGTTAACGATGTGACTTTACTTACCTAATAAGAAAGGGGCCTTCCATTAACATTGTGCCATTATTGATTTATATAATCGATCCGCAGTAGAATCGTTATGTGGACTTAAAATGAACGCAAAACTGGCGCTAGATACTTTGAGTATTTCTAATAAACAACTCAAACCAAGAAACGAGTTGCTATTTCATACAGATTGAGGCAGTAGGTTTACGTCGAAAGAATATAAAGAGTTTACAGTGAGCCTCACATTCAGTAAAGCATGTGTCGTACAGGTTGCCATATGACAATGCACAATGCAACAAGATATGTTATAGTCAAGTTCTACTATTTAACTTGACCAGAACATATCTATTACTTGAAGAGCCTATCAAAATAGGCAACGATGATTTCTGTGATATGAAAATAGAGATTGCAAAAGAATACATTCATGATGGTGTTGTACTACCAATTGAAAAAGGAAATTATATATCAAGAACCTTTTCCTGAGTACCTAAATGGAGGTAAGCATGATGGCGTTGATCTAGTAGGTACACCCTTCACCCCTATTCTATCAGTAGCTGAAGGTGAAGTTGTTTCACTTGTTGACGGACAACCTAATCAAATACCTGGAGCTTTTAATAAGAATGCAATTGATAACAATGTGAAAATCAAGCACGTCTTAAATGGCAAAGATGTTCACATTGTGTATGCCCATCTTCAACCAACAGTGCAGCAGTTTGTACAGGTTGGAGACAAAGTTGAAGCAGGTCAAATGATTGGTGAATTAGGGAATTCAGGAATGACAACAGGCTATCATCTTCACTTTGAGATAAAAGAAGGATGACTAACAAACAAGTGTGTTGTTGATCCATTGATTTATTTTGAGTCTGGCAAACTGAGAGATAGCAGCAACTACACCCCATATCAACCATAAAAAATGTAGCAAAATTGCTACATCAAAAAAGTATCTAAACACCGGACTTTGTCCGGTGCTGTGAATGGGAATGTGGCGCCTTTGCTACAATCCCTTTATCTTGTGTGTGCCCACGCGCGTACGAATACCATAATTTGTCAGTTCGTGTCAATATAAATTGTGGATAAAATATAAAAAATGTTGGAAGGAGTAAAGACATGAAAAAAACTTACGTATCGAGATGGACTATCTCAATACTTGTAAGACGCTGCACTCTAGCCTCACTGATGGACAAGTGATTGATCATGTGACGAAGTATTACTTGGAACACCATACAAACCGATTGTCTACTGAAGTCATAGAACTGGTGAAGACTTTAAACGGCTCGCGTCTGGACCAAATTGAAGCGATTGTGCTTGGGGCTCAAAAGAATATCATTGCATAGGTTAATGAAGTTGTAATAAGATTAGACGACATGACAAGTGTTGAAGAATTTGAAATTGAGTAAAGTAGTTTTTCTAACTTGAATGTTTGTGGATTGCTCTTGGGGTTAGAAAAAATGTCTTTGTGCAACTCGCTTGGACTTAATAAGTAAAATGTAAATTGTACGTACAAATCGCACGTACAAAAGGGTTAAAAAACTTATTGTACGTACAAATTGCACGTGCAATGTGATAAAATTAAGAAACGCCATTTAGAGCGATTCTAGGAGGAATTTTCTATATCTAACACAAATACTCTTGTGCAGTATGAAAAGGGGCTCTACGGCTTTAAAATGTGGCAAAAAATGTATGCGACAAATAAATGATAATACTTAAAGCCACTAAGAGCTAAAATACGATTATTTAAGGGCATCGCATCAAATGAATTGTGCGTACAACTTGTGCGTACAGGAGTTCGTAGAGTGTATAGATTTAAATAGGAGGTTGTGATACAATAATCTTATACTATGAACGGAGGGGTTATATGAGGATTGACATACATTGCCACACCAAAAAATCTAAGATAGGTGATCCAGCTACAAGAAGTACAACTAAAGAGTTGTTTAAGGCTAAGGTGATGGAGGCAGGAGTAAATCTACTTTGTATTACGAATCATAACGAGTTTGACTTAGAGCAGTATATCGAATATAGAGAAGAAGTAAAGGATTTCTGTGATGTTTGGCCAGGTATTGAGTTAGATGTGCTTCTAATTAATGATAAAATTGGACATGCTTTAATTGTTTGTGACCCTGATAATGCTCAATTGCTAAGTGACCACATTGCTAAATTAGTAAATGGGGATTGCGAAAATTTTAAAGCCAATACTGATCAGCTAGCACAACTTTCAAATGAATTGAGCTCATTAGTTATCGTACACTATTATAAAAGTAGAAACTTTACTGATGATGATGTAGAGGAACTAGGCAAAAAAATGGATAATCCCACAAGATTGCTTAAAGAACCAGCTCAATTTTCATCATTAGGTATTCTACACTATAAGAATGAGAGAGCAATTATAGGTAGTGATGTAAAGGATTGGAATGACTATGAAAAGTGCAATTTTGGAGACATGAAGTTTAAGGTGAAAGGTTTTAAAAATTTTGTAAAATTGGTAGAAAAAGAAATTACATTCATAGAATCTTTAGTTAATAGGGTTGAAAGTGAAACGATAACTGTATATGGAAGAGCGAGCGACAGTACCCATCCGTTCGAAATCCCTATATTTAATGATATCAACATAATTTTTGGTGATAAAGGGAGCGGTAAGAGTGAGATTTTGGAATCGCTAAAGAATTATTACGCGTCAAATGGAAAGGGGTACGTGCATTTTAAAGGAGGAGATAAAGATAAATGGTACAAAGAATTGTTGGGGGTAGTTAAAGAGAGTTATATTGCACATGATTATTTTGGAAAAAACTCGAGTGAAATTTTTGGATTAATTGATAGTTTTAAAGAGGAAAATGCCATTGGAATAAAACCTTTCGTAAAATACCGTAAACAGCAAGTAACTAATGAAAATCTACAAAAATTTAAAGCGAAGGACTTAACTTTTCCCGACTCTATATCTAGTGAGAAGCTTGAGAAGCATAAAAATGAATATGATCAAACTCTAGAATTTATGAAGGACTTCAAGTCATTTGAAATAGCATCACAAGATTTTGAGAAGTCGAAGCAATTGGACGCTTTGCTAAAGAATATCTTAGATATGGCTAGTGAGTTGATTAAAGAAGATTGGTTAGATTTTCAAGCTTCTAAACTGTGTTATCATTTTACTCGTGAAATGAGAGATTTAGCCGCTTCTCAAACAGGGACTGTTCCAGCGCCAACAAGTACAGGACTGTTGACTTTCGTTAGAAATAGAATTAATTTGAAAAGAGAAATTGAATTGTTCAATAGTTATTTATGTTCTCCAAATAAAGAGGTTTCGAAATACATTGGTGATATTAGTGACAAAGGAAAAGGAATGATACACGAAGAAATTCGCTTTGTAAATCTTGAAAGTGTTAATAAAACAGAAGCAAAAAACATCATTAACTGCAATAAGCGGAGTATAATAGCATTTCTAGAGAATATAGAAGAAGTTAAAGCAAGCTTGTATTCTAATGACCTTTTAGCAAAACTAGAAGTGTTGAGACAAGTGAAACAGGAAAGCGGAATTTGCGATTTTGAAAAATTTCTAGTAGTTAAAAAGGAGTTCAGGTTGGCAAACACTAATTATGTACCATCAAGCGGGGAAAAGGCAATTTTAGCTTTACAACATGAACTTATATCGAATATAGAAAGTAAGGATATATTTCTAATAGATGAGCCAGAGCTAAACCTTGGAGGAGTATACATCGAACAAAACATTGTTCCACTTCTTAAAAGACTTGCATTATTTTCAAAAACGATTGTGATAGCGACTCATGATGCTAATATTGCCGTTAGAACGAGACCTGTTAACTCAATCATGAAAATAACTAACAATAACTCCTATCAAACTTATATTGGCAATATGTTCACAGATAAAATGGTAAATATTAATGATATAAATGATGTTAAGAGTTGGAGAGAATATAGTGCGAAATTTTTAGAAGGTGGTCTAGATGCTTTTGATGAAAGGGGATATTTATATGCAAAATAGATCGATTAGTGTTAAACTTGTGGCAGAGGGTGATAATCAATTATTGAAGTTTTTCTTCGAAGATAAGGTTTATGACTTAAGCCTGACTACAGCAAGTGCAGAAGAAGTGAAAGAGTTATTCATGAAGCTTCTTAGTCAGTTTGAAAATGGTGAGTACTCTTTAATATATGACAAAGAAGGGCGTGAAGATTTATTTGCCGTAGTGTCTAATGATTATATAGGTTTGTTAAATGTTGAATTAAATCAATTATTTATTGACTATAGAGATGAAATATCTTCAAGAAAAAGTTCTTGACATAAATTTTATGTTATAAAATGAGTCTGTTAGAATAATCAGGCCAATAAAAGTGAGCACTTTGTCAAATAGTGTGGGAAGTTAAAATGTAAACGCAAGAGTTGATTCGGAAGAGTCAGCTTTTTTTATAGGTAAGAAGATTAAAAATGGCTAAGATTCTTAATCGAAAGTGATGAAAGCTTTTAAAACCATAAGATATACGTTTAATTACTTTGA
>CAZWEF010000096.1:0-6143 GCA_964632125.1 uncultured Erysipelotrichales bacterium | reverse complement strand
ACAACAGATCAAACAGGTGAGCTTGTATTCAACAAGACATTATTTAAAGACACTGAATCAAAAGTTAATGCTGATGGTTCTAAAACGTATACATTTACAATGAATGAAGGGTTAAAATACAATGATGGAACAGCTCTTAAAGCTCAAGACTATGTATTTTACTTTATGTTAATGGCTTCTCCAGAAATTGCGAAACTTGAAGCGACATTGCCAGTAGGTATAGATTTTGTCGGGTATGATGCTTATAGTAAAGGTGAAACAAAAGTATTTGAAGGTATTCGTTTACTAGGCGACTATCAATTTTCTATGACAATTGATGCTTCTAAATTACCTAATTACTTTGAAATTGCTTACTTTGGTACTGGTTCTGCAGCATCAACTGCTTTACCAATGCATGTCATTGCACCAAGTGCTAAGTTAACTGATACTGAAAAAGGTGTTGAAATCAGTGGTCTTAGTGTTGATGAATTAACAAAAACATTATTAGATCCATCAACTGGTTACCGTTTTAACCCTCAAGTAACTGCAGGTGCTTATAACTTAAAATCATTTGATGCAAATACAAAAACAGCGACTTTAGAAATCAATAAAGACTTCCAAGGAAACTTTGAAGGACAAAAACCATCTATTCAAACATTAGTGTTTAAAGCTGTAACACAAGAAACAGCAGTTGCTGAATTAGAATCAGGCGCAATCAACTTCTACAACGCTTCATCTTCAAATGAAATTGATGCAGCTAAAAAACTAGAAGAAGCTGGTAAAGTGAATTCAGTTAACTATCCACGTAATGGTTATGGATATCTAAACTTCCATATGAATAAAGATGCAACTCAATATAAAGAAATTAGACAAGCAATTAACTATTCACTTGATAAAAATGAATTCGTTAAACAATTTGCTGGATCATATGCACAAGTCGTATTTGCAGAGTATGCACTTGCACAATGGCAATTTAAAGAGTTGGAATCTGAATTATCACAATTAAATACATATTCTTATAACTCAGATAAAGCGATTGAAGTTTTAACTGCAGGTGGTTGGGTATATAATGCTGATGGTAGTGCATATACTTCAGGGACACGTTATAAAAAAGCAGATGATGGTACATTAATTCCAGCTAAAGTTAACTGGATGGGTACAACTGATAATATTGTCACTAAAATTGTTAAAACATTACTTCCTGAGTCACTTAAAAAAGTTGGTATCGAGTTAGTCGTTACTGAAAAAGACTTCACAACGTTACTTGCTGAAAATGCTAATCCTTCTTCGGAAAATACAATGTTTAACCTAGCGTTTAACTTCTCTTCTTCAGATGAACCTAAATTACGATACACACTTGATGAACGTTTTTGGGGTGTTTCTAACACAAACTTCTCTAATGATCAAAAATTAGCTGATCTTGCAGCGGCTGTTGCAAAAAGAGAACCATCAGATAAAGAAGGTTACTTAAAAGCTTGGTTAGAATTCCAAACATACTTCAATGAAGTATTACCAAGAATTCCATTGTATTCAAATCAATACTTTGACTTCTTCAGTAGTAATATTGAAGGGCTTGAAACAAGTTCAGTTTGGTTCTACCAAAGCGCAATTCTTTACGCAAAGGTAAAATAAAACAAGCCAAGTAAGAATAGGACCTAGGTCCTATTTCTTTTAGAAAGGATGATATAATGACTCGATATCTATTAAAAAGATTACTTGGAATAATCTTAGTTGCTTTTCTTGCATCGATTATTCTCTTTGTAATTTTCATGTCTTTGCCTGGTGATCGTTCTACAATTTTAGTTGATCCGTCAATCGCAGCAAGTAATCCTCAGTTATATGCTGAACTTCTTGCGAAAGCTAGAGCAAGTTTAGGATTAGATTTACCATTACCAGTTCAGTATTTATTATGGATGAAAAATATGTTGACTGGAAACTTTGGTTATTCAATTTATTATAAAAAACCGGTATTGGATGTCGTTAGACAGCCACTTGCTAATACACTTCGAATCAGTATCGTTACATTAATCATTACATACGCTGTTTCAATTCCACTTGGAATTATAACAGCAGTTAAAAAGAATTCTCTTTTTGATCGATCAGTACAAACTGCCACAGCAATTTCTTATTCACTTCCTTCAATTGTCATCTACTTGATTGTAATATATATCTTTGCAGTCAAACTTGGTTGGTTCCCAATTTCTGGTATGAGCTCAGTTGGTAACCCGACAGGAATAGAAGGCATTATAGATTCTGCTCGCCACATGTTTTTACCTGTTCTAGCGTTTGTTATCATGTCACTAGCTTCGATTACACGATACCTTAGAGGCTCTATGATTGAAGCCTTATCTCAAGACTATATTCGAACTGCACGTGCAAAAGGATTAGGAGAAAAGACAGTTATTTATGTGCATGCATTTAGAAATGCGTTGATTCCTCTTATTACGATTCTTACAAGTAGTATCATTGGGTTGTTTGGAGGTAGTATGATTATGGAGAGAATCTTTCAGTGGAATGGGATTGGTCTAGTCTCACTTAATGCACTGACTTACCGTGATTTTAATGTTTCATTGTTTATTGTCATGTTAACGGTGATTATTTCGTTAATTGCTTTTTTACTCATGGATTTGGTGTACATGATTGTTGATCCTCGTATAAGAATGGAGTAATGATATGGAAAAAAATAAACGATTCTTTTTCAAGAAAAAAGAAAAGAAAAACATATTTGAAGAAGAAGCTGTGCAAACACCAATGCGCGCAATTATCAAAAACTTCTTTGGGTCAATTTTGACTAAGGTAGCACTGGGAACCTTTGTTTTTATTATCTTATCAGTCTTTGTTTTATCTAATGTGTTTCCACTTGATAAAACATATATTAATTCAACGCAAGCCAACGTGGCTCCTGGGATGTCACTTCTTAGTATTCCTTCAAAATATAAAAACGATCTTCAACAAATTTCTATTGGGGGAACATTTAGTGTTGGTTTAACTAAAGATGGAAAAATTATTACATGGGGTGAACCCCATGCTAAAATACTAAAACAAATGCCAAAAGAATCTGAGAAGTTTTCAATGATTGCTGCTGGTAATACACATATATCAGCAGTAACAAAATCAGGTGAAATTGTGACTTGGGGAAATATCGATATGATGGAAGATATTCCTTATTTAAAAGTTGCAGATGGAGAGCCTGTTAAAATTCTGTCTGACTATGCTTATTCAGCTTTACTATCAAGTAAAGGAAAACTTTACATATGGGGTAATGTCAATATATTAGGTGTTAAAACAAAGTTGATTCCGGATACAATACAAGGAAGAATCAAAGACTTTGCACTATCTTCAACCAATATATTATTGCTAATGGATGATGGCACTGTTGAAATACTAGGTGCTCCTGGTACACCTGCAACATCTATTCCAAGTGATTTAAAAGATGTTGTTGAAATTGAAATTACTGAGAACATTGCATTTGCTCTTACTAAAGATGGTCGTGTCACTGTTTGGGGTGATAGTTTACTAGATAAAAGTGCAATTGAATCAGTACAAGGTAATGTTGCACATATTTATAGTGGTGCAAGCCACGGTTTATTGTTAACTAAGGATGATACACTTGTTGGATTTGGGAGTAATGTTCAAGGACAAATTAACATCCCTTCAAAATTCCAAAAAAGTGGATCAGGTATTGAAGAAGTTTTTACAAGTTCATTTCAAAACTATGTTAAAACAAAAGATGGTAAGATAACACCATTTGGACTTAAAGGTTACTTTATGGGGACAGATAGCCTTGGACGAGATGTCTTTAAACGTATACTAGATGGTGGTCGTGTTTCATTAACAGTTGGTGTTATTGCATTGGTCGTATCAACACTTATTGCGGTTGTACTTGGCTCTATTGCAGGATTCTATGGTAAACGTGTTGATGGATGGATTATGCGTTTTGCAGAGATGGTTGGTATTTTGCCTCTCTTGCCAATTGTGCTTATTCTTTCAGAGATATTTTTTGCTGCAAGTAAGGGATATAACTCAACGCAAAGAATTACATTTATGATGATGATTGTTGGGCTTATAGGATGGCCATCATTTATGAGAATGATCCGTGGTGCAATTCTTTCTGAACGTGAAAAGGAATTTGTTTTATCTGCTCGCGCTCTTGGGATTAAAGAGCGTCACATCATCATGCGTCATATCTTACCAAACGTTATTACTTTGATTATCATTAATCTAACACTAGGGTATGCGATTTATCTTTTAACCGAGACTGGTTTCTCATTCTTAGGATTTGGTGTAACAGACCCGGAAGTATCATGGGGATTAATGCTTGGTAATATCAATGCACAAGTTTTGCAATACTACTGGTGGCAATGGGTATTCCCTGCACTTGCAATCTCACTTACAAGTATTAGTGTTAACCTAATCGGTGATGGGCTTCGTAATGCTGTTGACCCAAAAAGCAATGAAAGATAGGAGGGACTTACATGAAATTATTAGAAATCAAAAACCTTCATACTTTCTTTGATACCAAAAGAGGAACCATTAAAGCTGTTAATGGTGTTTCACTTGATGTTGAATATGGTAAAACACTTGGTATAGTTGGTGAATCTGGTAGTGGTAAAAGTATCACTTCGATGAGTATCTTAAAGTTGCTTGATAAGAATGGTAAAGTAGTTGAAGGTGAAATTCTTTTTGAAGGTAAAGATTTAACTAAATTATCTTTAAAGGAGTTACAAAAAGTTAGAGGTAACGATATTGCTGTTATTTTCCAAGAGCCAATGACTAGTTTAAATCCTGTGTTTACAATTGGTAAACAAATTGGAGAAGTCTATAAAGTACATCAAAACTTATCAAAAGAGAAAATAAAAGAAAAAGTACTTAAGGTTCTAGCCGATGTTAGAATTCCTAATCCAGAAACAATGTATAAACAATATCCGCATCAATTATCAGGTGGGATGAGACAACGTGTTATGATTGCAATGGCGCTTGCTTGTGAGCCAAAACTCTTAATTGCTGATGAGCCAACAACAGCGCTTGATGTTACCATTCAAGCACAAATATTGAATCTTATGAATGATATCAAAAACAAATACAAAACATCTATATTATTTATCACGCATGATTTAGGTGTCATCAATCAAATGGCTGATGATGTTGCTGTTATGTATTGTGGACAGGTGGTTGAACAAGCACCAGTTGATTATATCTTTAGAGAGAATCGTTTTTCACATCCCTATACAGAAGCTTTGCTTAAATCA
The DNA here is from genome assembly GCA_964632125.1 of uncultured Erysipelotrichales bacterium. Lineage (GTDB taxonomy): Bacteria > Bacillota_I > Bacilli_A > Erysipelotrichales > CAZWEF01 > CAZWEF01. The sequence goes on along the minus strand of CAZWEF010000096.1, from coordinate 915 downwards.
ATTCCTCGCTTATCAACGGATAATACAGAAAGACTTGATGCCATTCCTGGATCAGTGCCGCATCCACTTGATTTACCAAAAGGATGTAAATTTGCACCACGTTGTAAATATGCAACTGAAAAATGTCATAACGAAGAGCCTGAATTAAAAGCTGTTAATGATGTTCAATTGGTTAAGTGTTTTTATCCAGAAGGAGGTCATCGTTATGAGTAATACACAAAAGAAATTACTTGATATTAGTTTATTGACCAAGTATTATGATTTGAAAAAAACAAAAATGTTTGAAAAAGAAATTCCAACACTAAAAGCCAATGATGGCATCACAATTGATGTTTATGAAGGTGAAACACTTGGGATTGTTGGAGAATCTGGTTGTGGTAAGTCTACATTTGGGCGTGTCTTACTGCAACTCTACCCAACAACAACAGGAAGCATTCATTATACAGGCGCATCTATTTACGATCGTCATTTTAAGTATGTTGATAAAAACCTTAAATCATTAAGTAAAAAGATTGCGCCGTTATCTAAAGAGCAACTGGCTACATTTGTCCAAACGTATAAAGAAGATTATGCTTCAATTGAAATTCGTCATCAGTACACGGATATTGAACGCGTAGCACGACTCGTTGGTGGCCTTATTTTAAGTCCGTCACTTGACCTAGTATCTCGTGTTATGAGAACTGTTATTGATGCCAAGATTGCAAAAAGATCTTTGACACAGGCTGAACAAAATGAGCTTGATGCATTGATAGATGCAGTAAAAAGTGAACCGCTCTTTACTGATTTTGAAGCATTAAAGACAGATGCTGTGGACTTAGCACAACTCACAGACCATGAGATGAGGCCTTTGAGAAAAGATCTTCAAATTATTTTCCAAGATCCATATTCATCATTAAATCCAAGACTAAGTGTTGG
>CAZWEF010000095.1:0-6240 GCA_964632125.1 uncultured Erysipelotrichales bacterium | reverse complement strand
TAAGTTGAGATGTTACTTTAAATATGCTATTATATAGGTATGAGAAAACACTGTAGACAAGTTAATGTAAATTATATAACAAGTATGCACTCAAAATATCCTTCACGGATATAGACCACCCCGATAACGAAGGGGACTAAAACATTGGTGTAAAGTCTTTGAATCTTGGGTCCCCGATATAGACCACCCCGATAACGAAGGGGACTAAAACTTCAATAAATGCTTTATCGCCTATTGTGTGTGATATAGACCACCCCGATAACGAAGGGGACTAAAACGATGATGTCCTGCAAACTGAATTGTTTTGAAGGATATAGACCACCCCGATAACGAAGGGGACTAAAACTCATACCAATAACTGTTTCAATCCACCCCACTGATATAGACCACCCGATAACGAAGGGCACTTAAACCACTTTTATAAGCAACAAAAAATTAAGAGCGATGCTCTTTTTTTCTATTAAAAAAACACTCTACCTGAGTGCTTTAGGTTTATTGAATTGAAAACAATAATTGCATTACTTGTCTTACTAGCTGCGTGTTTATCTACTGAATTGTTTCAATGGAATAAATTGTTCAATATCAAAATAAGCAAATAAAAAAAGGGCAATGGCCCTTTTTAAAATACATTGAATGATGTAGTTACTATTAATGCTCTTTAAGCTTTTACTTATTGTTATTCAGTGAGTGATGTCGCGATTTTATACTCATCTTGACTTTCTTGATAATGTTTTTCTTTGAAAGGGAATTGTTGATCAAAAGCATCTAATTCATCTTGATCAACATCAAAAACATCAGAGAAAACAACATATCCCTTATTCCACTTTAATCCTTCATTTTGTAAAGGAAGAACCAATAAACCTTGATAATACTTTCCATCTTGCATTGATACCCCATATGTTTTACCACTTAAAAATCCATAAGGTGCATAATGATAAGGATAACCAAGTGTGATGATGGCAGGATAACCTTGTTTTCTAGCTTCTTCAATAGAATGTGAAATAAGCTTATAACCAAGTCCTTTTCTGTGCCACTTTGGGTGAATAAACACTGGTCCAAAACTAATTGTTTCAAACGATTGACCATCTTGTTGCATTATTTTTGATTTAGAATAAAAAATAGCGCCTTCAACAACACCATCTACTTCAATCACAAAAGTCAATTCTTTAATGAAATCAGGATGCTTTCTCATTTTATGAACGACATAGTGTTCTTCAGCTCCCAATACATAAAGGTTCCAGAAAGCTTCTCTTGCTATTTCTTCGACTCTCCTATAATCTATTTGCTGTTCATTTCTAATGGTTATTTTCATGTAACTCATCCTTTCTTATCTTATTGCTTGTTTACTAAATATGGCTTTATTACAATATAGTCTATTTACATAGATGTTTCAACAAAGAAAAATCTATGAAGATAAAAATGTTTGAAAACATATTGACATTTATCGATATGTTATGTATGATACATATATCGATAAAAATCGATTTGAGGGGTGGACTTATGGATTTACAATTAAATAGTGATAGTCGTTATGTAACGACTGCAAAAGTATTCAAAGCGTTGTGTGATGAGAATCGTTTAATGATACTGGATTTACTTAAAGATGGAGAACAGTGTGCATGTGTGATGCTTGAGACGCTCAATATTGCGCAATCAACCTTGTCACATCATATGAAGATCTTAGTGGAAAGTGGACTGGTTGTTTCAAGAAGAGATGGTAAATGGACACACTATGGTTTATCTCAGGATGGTTTTGTGACTGCTAAACAATTATTGAATGATTTTACATGTGATATGGATGTATCCAAAGAGGTATGTATATGCAAATAGTTTGGGATTTTATTCAGAATCAAGTATTAAAGATGGAATGGTTGAGTCAATCCATTGCATTTATTCTTCAACTATTGGGTATTGATACAACATCATCAATAGGGGGAAGTCTTCATTTCTTTATCTATGATGTGGTTAAAATCCTGATCTTGTTGATGGCCTTGATTTACACCATTTCATATATTCAAAGCTATTTCCCACCAGAACGAACTAAACAAATACTTGGTCGTTTTAAAGGGATTTCTGCTAACGTTGTTAGTGCTTTACTGGGCACTGTGACACCATTTTGTAGTTGTTCATCAATTCCACTATTTATGGGCTTTACAAGTGCAGGATTACCTGTTGGTGTTACATTTTCTTTCTTGATTTCGTCACCACTAGTTGATATGGGTTCTTTGATTCTACTCATGTCTATATTTGGTGTTGAGGTTGCTATTGTGTACGTTGTTTTAGGACTTGTTCTTGCTGTTATTGGTGGCTATGTTCTTGAAAAGATGGGTATGGAAAAATATGTTGAACAATTCATTAAAGATGCACCATCCATTCATAACCAAGATGAAGCACTCACTAGAAAACAGCGACATAACTATGCACGAGAACAAACAATGGAAACAGTTAAAAAAGTTTATCTTTATGTTTTAATTGGTGTAGGGATTGGTGCATTGATTCATAATGTCATTCCTGAAGCATTCATTCAAAGTGTTTTAGGTGAACAAAATCCATTCTCGGTGATTATCGCAACAGTTGTTGGTATTCCAATGTATGCTGATATTTTTGGCATCATTCCGATTGCAGAAGCCTTGTTTGCAAAAGGTGTTGGACTGGGTACTGTGCTTTCATTTATGATGGCAGTAACAGCACTTTCATTTCCATCCATCGTTATGCTTAAGCGTGCAGTTAAACCAAAACTACTTACTGCTTTTGTCGGGATTGTTGCATTTGGTATTATCCTCATTGGATATTTCTTTAATACATTTCAATATTTGTTTTAAGGTTGTTGGTTTAAATTAAATAAAGGAGGATTTAAGATGAAATTATTTGGTAAAAAGAAAGAGCTTGAAAAAGAAGCATGTGGATGTGGTGGTCAATGTGAGAACAATGACTCACCTGAGGTAGAAGTAACACAAGCTCAAGATTGTTTTGCAAAAGTACTTGGGTCTGGTTGCGCTAAATGCAATACCCTCAGTGAGAACACAAAAGAAGCACTTAGTCAGTTAGGCATGGATACATGCATACAAAAGATTACTGATTTTAGTGAAATCGCAAAATATGGTGTAATGTCAACACCTGCACTCGTTTTAGACAATAAAGTTGTCGCAACTGGAAAAGTGTTATCCGTTGAAGAAATAAAAGCGCTTATTTCAAAATAAGGAAGATACAAATAGGTTAAAAAAGGGCAAATGCCCTTTTTTTTAAACAAATTTTATTGATTGTTTCTTCCTTTACCACCACGTTGACCACTTGTACGATCACTTTGTTGATTGAATGAACCATTTGCTCGATCAACTTGTCGTTGAAATGCATTTAAATGATTGTTTGATGCACGCACTAAATATTCAAACACTGCACGAACATCATCTGGTAATTCTTGGGATAAGAAGCGCTCATACATATCAATATTTTTTATTTCTGCCTCAACTCCTAGTTTATAAGCTGTTTCAAGTGAATCAGCAATACTGAGGTGCTGTTTAGCGTCATTTTCAGGAAGTGCAATGTTGTATGCTGCAAACAATGGTTCTAACATACTGATATGTGTTTGCTCTGCCTTTGCGATGTTTGTAAATGGTCTTACTTCTCCAAACTGTTCCATAATTTCTAAATATTCAGCTCTTGCTAGATACTCATCTTCAATCGCATATCGTAGCATTTCTTCTATGGTGTAAACTTGTTTGTCAGTCAAACTATCAGCACCATATGCAATGGGTTGATGACTTGCAGCCATTGTTGCAGTTGTACTTACAAGCATTGTACATCCAATGATCAAACTTAATCCAATTTTATTTACTGTTTTCATGTCTAATTCCTCCTATTAGCTCTTGCTATAATGTAACTGTACAATAAACATGTGTCGATACTATGGCAATTTAATGTCTTTTTAAACAAATAAAAGATATTTAAATATTACATGCACAATAACATGTTGGTTTAAAAACTGTCTGCGGATAGTTTAAAAAAAAAATGATTTTAATTAAAGATGATTTGATTATCAATAATTCATACATCGAGTTATATCATGATTTAAGTGAGTTTTACACTCGTTATACCGTCACAAATATTCATATTTTAATACTATAATATAGATATTATAATTATTATAAATAAACTTATCATGAATAAAGTTGTTATCATAGCCTTTTCAAACGAATCATGATATGTTAGAATTTTAGTGTATAATTATAAACAAAGACAATATAAAGGGGGAGTCATAGAAAAAAATGAATGATTTTATTAAATTAAGATAGGAGGAAAAGGGATGAAAGTAAATCTTAAACAGATGTACTATGGTATCGGATTGATACTTGCTTCAATTGTTTTTACAGCTTTAGTTGTACCAGATAACTATAAATTTCACTTATACTTATTTACAGGTGTTATGCTTGGTTATGTTTTAGTACGCTCAGACTATGGTTTTGCAGGTGGGGTTAAAAGACCGTATATGACAGGAAACATTATGCTTGTAAAAGCACTATTAATCATGCTTGCAACTACATTAGTCTTTATGTTTGGTGTACACCTTGTTGGATTGATGTCAGGATCTGCACCGGCCTTCTCAGCAGTCGATGGTCAAGCCATTATTCCAGGGTCAGCTTCAGTCGTACCAATCAATATTTTGACTGTTGTGGGCGGTGTTTTGTTTGGTATGGGGATGATTTTAGGTGGCGGTTGTGCTTCGGGGACATTGACGGATGTTGGTAGTGGTTTCGCAAGATCACTGATTGTACTGTTATTCTTTGTTCTTGGTAGTGTTCCAGGCTTGCTTTTTGCTTATGAGTTCAATAAAACAGCACTAGGTGAGCTTCAACGCATCGTTTATTTACCGGATGTTTTTGGTATTTGGGGTGCACTCATTGCTTCACTAATTGGCATCCTTGTTTTATTTGCTTTGGCATTAAGATATGAAAATATGCGTAAAAAGACAAATACTTATCACGCACCTGGAAAAGAAGAAGAGGGACTTGTCATTCACCCATCTGGTAAACAAACATTGCCTTATGATGATCGACAAAGTCAAAAGTTATTTTCTTATGAAATGTACTATAAATTCTTTATGCGTGATTGGACATTGTATACAGGTGCTGTATTGCTAGCAATCCTCTTTGCATTTATGATTGTAACAACAGGTAAATCTTGGGGCGTTACAAGTGGATACAGTAATTGGGGTGTCGCTATATTTAATTCACTTGGATTTGACATGAGTGGACCAGCATTCGCAAAAGAAATGGCTGTTGTCAGTAAAGGGTTATTAAATGATATGACTTCAGTACGTAATGTTGGTATCATCATAGGTGCCATTCTTGCAACACTCTTTGCAGGTAAATTTGCATTTAACTGGAAATTCTCAATTAAAGATTCATTGTTGTATGCTTTAGGTGGACTACTCATGGGATTTGGTGCTCGTTTAGCTGGAGGTTGTAACGTTGGTGCCATGTATTCTGCCATTGTTAACTTTTCACTTTCAGGATGGGTGTTTACAGCAGCATTGGTTGCGGGCGGTATTATTGGATTAAAATTGTTTGAAGGTAGAATCAACATTATTCCAAAAAGAAAATAAAAGGAGGATTTAACATGAGTAAAAAAGTATTGATTGTTGGCGGTGTTGCTGGTGGTGCTTCAGTCGCAGCACGTGTACGTCGTCTTGATGAACAAGCACAAATCATTATGTTTGAAAAAGGTCGTGATGTTTCATTTTCAAATTGTTGTTTGCCATTTCATTTAAGCGGATTAATTGAGGCATCTAGTGACCTTGTTTTAATGGATCCTCAAGTATTCAAAAAACAGTACAATATTGAAGCTCGTACATTTAGTCAAGTTGTTAAAATTGACAAAGAAGCCAAAGAAATTGTGGTTAAAGACTTACAAAATCAAAAAGAATACAAAGAGACATATGATGTTTTATTCTTATCACCAGGTGCTTATCCAATCAAACCAAATATTCCAGGAATCGACAATAAAAATGTCTTTACAGTAAGAAATGTACAAGATATTGAAGCAATTATGGGTTATTTGAAGACGAGTCAAGCGAAGTCAATTAGTGTTATTGGTGGTGGTTATATTGGTGTTGAGTGTGCAGAGAGCTTAAAAGAAGCAAACTATGATGTTACACTTGTAGAAGCAGCGACTCAAATCATGGCACCTTTAGATCATGATATGGTACAAATATTGCACAAAGAAATGTTAGACCATGGGGTT
>CAZWEF010000094.1:0-6254 GCA_964632125.1 uncultured Erysipelotrichales bacterium | reverse complement strand
GGCTTTGTATTCCATTCTTTAAATTGATAGCCAAATCTACTAGGATCATTCACTGCAGTTGCTTTATCACCATATAGGATGGTTTGTGGTTCAGGTGCAATGCCATCACCTTGATTGAGATCAAATGTGAGGACATATGGTGCCCTTTCCCAACGTGCATACAAATATAAGTTTGTGTTTTGAACTGTATTAAAATCATATGGCTCCATAAGTGATGCATCTTTATACCAACCAACTAATTCAAAACCTGGTCTTGTAACATCACTTGGACTTTCAATAGGTGCAAACGGTTCATATTTAACTGCTCGAACTGACCCAAATTCATAGTTTTCATCATAAGTAATGATCTTACCAATTGTGATAGTATTAATCCCAAATTGTATGGTCTTACCATTTTCAGTAACAATTTTAGTTCCAAATACAAACCCCAGTTTCTTTAAATCATAATCACCTGTTACATAGTTAAGCAAACTATATTCTTTTAGGCTATTGATATTAAATAGAAGTTCTAATGTATTATTATTTGACATGTCTAGAATACCAAATGCACCAACATGACTTGAAACAGTTGTGAAATTAATTGTTTGAATTGGTAGGCCAGGATTAATGCCTGTATCCAACAATAAACCATTATATGGGTTGCCCTCAAATTCAATCTCTTCGTAATACTGTGTTGGGTAGTTGTATTTCATTGTTGTAGCACCAGTAAAATAAGGTTTATCAATGATTGAAGAGAAATCTCTAACATAGGTTCCGTTTATGTTTAAACTAGTTAGATTGGTATTTTTAGCGATTTCATTAACATCTGTTAAATAAGTGTCCACAATAGTCACTTGTTTTAGTTTAGGTAGCTGACCAACAAAACTAAATGATGGATCATCTACATCTGCAAAACTATCAATGCTAAGTGATTCTAACTCAAGCAAGTGTTCTAACCCCGCTAAATGAAAGTAGGTTCGGCTAGAAATTGTGTAAGAAGCCACTTCCTCAATTCCAGTGATACCAATATCTAGTCTTTTTAACTGTGTCAGTTTCCCAATTGGAGCTAAGTCAATATCTTGATCAATCGGAATCTCTACTACAGATTGAACTGGTCCCCCATTAACACTTTTATTTAAAAGTTTTGTGGTTTCACCATTACCACCTTTAAAAGTAACTGAATTGAGTCGCAATGCTGTAAGCCATGTCATTTGGCTGACAATCTCTAACTCCTTTTCTTGAATAATCGAACGCCCTATTTCTAAAGTATCAATACCAGTTAAATACTGAAGTCCTTCAAATGATTCTATATCAAGATAATTATCATAAACAGGACTATAGATTGAAAACCAACCAGTGATTGACGCAAGTTCTTCCATAGTCGCTTGATAACTATCCAATTCAGTTCCTGTTTTTCTAAGTCGAGCATTGATTACTCGTCTTAACTGTAGGTCTGGTATTAAATAGCTTGGATCCAACGATGTTTGAGCGACAGCTGGCGTTGAAGACAATGCCATCATACTTACTGGAGAAACATTGTCTTGGTTTGTTTGAATTGACGAATCTTCTTCAACAACCTCAATGTCAAAAGTAGGCTCTTCTTTTGTTGTTTGAGCACCTAGTTTCATTGAAAACATACTTAAAATCATCATACTGACTAAAATCATGATATTGAATCTTCTCATTTTATGCCTCCTCATAAATTACACAAACAACATTATAACACATAATTTACATAATTACAATAAAGTTAAATGATATTTAATTGTTTACACTTAAAATCATTCTTTATTATAAAACACTTACTGTATTATTGGTGCGCTTTTTGTTTAAAAAACTAAAAATAAACATGATTAAATCAATTTATCTATAGAAAACAGGTGCTAACATGCTAAGAGAATAGGTATGGAATGAATTTATCATAGATACACATAAAAAAACACCAAGTATCAATACTCAGTGTTTTGATGTTAAGCATATATATGATGCTTTAAAGGTGATCATGTTCGAATTGAATCAAATATTGTTTTTTTTGAACACCACCTGCATAATGCTTTAAATCACCATCAACCCCTACTAAGCGATGACAAGGTATAATAAGTGCCAAGGGGTTTGAAGCGTTTGCTTGTCCTATTGTTCTTGGGTGTTTACTTAGTTTTATGCCAAGTTGTTTGTATGAAAGTGTTGTACCGTATGGTATTTTTTTTATTTCATTAAGTATTTGTTCATTTGAGGATTTTATTTTATATGGCAAATCAAATGTTTTAAGTTCGCCTCTAAAATAAGCATCAATTTGATCTTTAATCCGACGAGATAATTGGGTTTCCTTGACTATTAAACAAGTTGAATCATCTAAAACTGCATTGATTCGTTTATCAAGATCAACACAGCTTTTAAACCCTAAAAAATAGAGATAGTCATCATCACTGATAGCGACCATAGGACCAATGACTGTATCAATGACTTGAAGACCAACTATATGAACTTGATCGATATCTTTAGGTGATTTGTTCAATACTTTTTTAAGTGCATAGCTAAATCCTGATTGACTTTCATAACCACTTGCGACTTGCTTGGTAATGAGTTTCCCTTGTTCTGACACCCCTAAGCTTAGCCTTGTTTGTAAAACAAATTGTTTGAATGTCATGTTGTAATTGTTTTTAAAATGACGTCGTGCAGTATTAGGGTGAATACCAAGTGATTTGAGTGTTTGTTCTCCCCAATGATCAAAGGGACGGGCTAGGACTTCTTGAACTAAATAGTCAATGATATGCGTTGCTTTACCTGGATCATCTAAAGGATGACATATCTTACATGGCTTGTACCCCGCTTGAAGACAATCATCTACAAGTGTGTAAAAAGTCACGTTTTTCTTTTTAGGCTTTCTAGCAGGACATGTCGCATGACAAAAAATATGGGTTGTATGAATCGCAGCATAAAAGATGCCTTCATATTGTTTATCTTTAGACACAAGGGCATCATAATATTGATCAATTAAAGTTTGGTCTTCAATTTTCATGTATGCACCTCCTTTAATGATAATTTAGCATAACTCAATATCAAACGCATACTAAAATCTATCATAGATATGGATTGCTATTGTCAGTCTAGTTGATCGTGATTCATGATGGATTCAATAATTTCTCCAATGTTACATGTTAACATTTATAGAAGTAACGTATAAAACAATCAAGACAGAGTTTGTATCACAAGATCAATTTGAACCAATTGAGCAATTGAAAGTATCATTTGGAGCCTATGTATGGTGGTATAACAACAAGAGGCTCCATTCAAGTTTGGGTTATGTTTCACCAATTCAGTATCATCAACAGTTGTCCTTATAAAAACTGTCTACTAAAGTGTTGACATTCCAGATACCGCAACTTAACACATACAGAGAAGTTGATGATTCTAAGGACTTCTTCCACCCACTAAATTGAGAAAGAACGCTAAAAAAACAAGACTATTTCACGTTCCTTTTAAGGTTGTAAACAACTTCTAAATGCCACTAATTCTACAAATTTGCAGTATTTGCTCCTTAGTGAAAGTTTTTAATCTAAAAAAAGCAGCAATTTTATGGACTGATTATTTGCAAATTATCAATCAATACACTCATGTTTTTTCATCATATCCTGTTACAAAGCCATTAATATCACATATTAAATCCATTAAAGACAATGAAAATATAAATCATGTTTTTACCTCTCCATTTCATTATTTTAAAGGTATTATTCTTTGAAATTCTTTCAAAGAATTTAAGTATGACTCAATGAAGTTCGAACTTAATTTTTATATGGGCATCGATTTTTTTCAGTGTAAAATCAATCTAAAAATTCGAAACAATACCTTCTTTAATTAAAATATTAGTTAACAATTGAAAATGATAATCCTTAACATGATTACCAGAAGACCTTAAATCATCTAAAATTTGAGTTATCGTTCTATTCTTTGAATCTTTTGCAATGATATTATTTACTTGTTTGATTCTATCAAGAAATGGCTCACAGTAATAGTACTTTTCAGCCTTCTTCTTGATATCAAACAATGGTGTGTTTGGTTTAGCATCCCAATCAACAATCAAAATCATAATTGCATGATACAATTGCTTTGCTACTGGATTCCATTGTTTTTGTTTTTCGCTTGTTGCTTTACCATTGCCAGTCAACCCTTCATCTTTTAACATATTGAACAAATGAAGTGGTTTTTGGTTCGTCAATTCAAGTAGGTGTCTTGCTGCGCCCATTCCACATTGTATTATTTCTTTAGCTTTTGTAGTTCTATGGACACATTCAAAAATATAATATCTATCCATAATTAAAGCAGATGCATCACTACGTTTTGTTTGCCCATTAAGCAACTTAGCATGAATAATCGGTGTAACAACGTACTCATTCACTATTAGTTCTCGTGTAACTGCTCCCCTACAATCCATGTAACTTCCTCCCATGACGTATTTATCTTTTAACACACGTCTTCATTTTTCAGTATAACAATTCTTTATGATTACGTATAATCAGTAAAAGTGTAAAACAACCAAAACATATGTGTATTTTATATCAAAGAAATGTTTTATTGGTAGTGTCAAGAAATTTGAGTAAATAAGACTATCTTTCTAGTCAATTGATTAGATTATTTATCTTGCTGCTTAAACACTTCATTTAGTTCGTGTGATTCCACAACAAATCCTCGATGTCATCTAGAAATAAACTTATAATTCTATGTTTCATACCTTATTAACAAGAAACGATTTATTCATTCTGCATTTGGAAACTGCTCTTTTTTCTTTATAAAGCGCTTTAGTTTTTAATTGACTCCTTCAAGTATTGGTGAATAAATGCTTCTCCAAATTGCTTCTAGAAATGATAAAAGGTTGTGAGATTCTATGACCAAACATCTATCAAGCGTTTCGCCTATTTTAGTCATGGTCATGCCCTTTGATACATATGAATGTCAATACTCTCTAATGTGTTGTTATGACACTAATATGTCTTAATGGTTTGTGAGTGAAATCTCCCTTACGATCTCTTGGAATTTTCAAATTCCTATCAGTATATTCGGCCTTGATGGTACGATCATAACAATCATTACGTCAGTTAGCACTATTAAACCCAATACAGTCATATTTCTTATAATCAAAGTGTACAGTGATTTCTAACTCTGGAAATGTTTGACTACTTGTGCTAATTAAATTCTAAACATTTCTTTAGTATCTTGTTTTTGAGCTAGTGCATTAGCCCAGGGGTCGTTTTTTGTTGAGCCTTCAATTAATTTCTTTATTCCGTCATACGCTAGTTTTATTGTATGTTGGTGTTCATTGCGATGCTTAGCTAAAGTTGATGATAACTTAGATTCTGCTAACCAAATATCGCGCCCTCTAGTATAAAGACCATCAAACCCCTTTTTAATAGACCCTTCTTCTAAATTACGATAACAAAAATCCTGATGATAATCATGTTTCCTCAAAATACAAATCAAATAGAACTTTGCAATAGCACCTATTTTTATATTATCACTTTGACTATCTAAAAAATCAAGTAGTTTTTTTGCTATCGTCTGAATATCATAAAAAAATCCACTTCCTTCCGTTATATCTAACAACCAAGTATTTATGCATTTCTTTTCATCTTCTGTCAGCGCTTCAAGTTTAGTAGTAATTAAGCCAATGCCTTTCTCATATTCTATCTTTGTATCAAGCAATCCCATTCACTATTCACCTCACTATTTAGACTGAAAATAATCATTATACTCACATCATATCACACATTAGATGAAAATAAAATAAGTAAGTGTAAAGATATCATATTTTTCGTTAATTGATTAAATACTAAAAAAGAAAATGATTTAAAATCATCTCCTTAGCTTACTAACTATTTTCGAGCTCTTTCCATCATCACAATTGTCTCAACATGATGTGTTTGTGGGAACATATCCACTGGTTGAATCACTAAAACATCGTAAACATCCTTTAACTTCTCTAAATCCCTAGCAAGTGTTGCAACATCACAAGAAATATAAACAAGTCGTTCAACCTGCAATTGATTTAGTGCTTCAACTACATCACTGCTTAGTCCTTTTCTAGGTGGATCGACAAACACAACATCAAACTGATCCTTGTTGTTTTGCATAAATGTTGAAGCGTCACTGCAAACAAATGATACATTGTTTATTTGATTGTTTGCAGCATTATCATGAGCATCCATGATTGCTTGTTCTACAATTTCAACACCTGTTACATGTTTAGCACTTCTTGCAAGCATCAAGCTAATGGTACCAAT
>CAZWEF010000093.1:0-6476 GCA_964632125.1 uncultured Erysipelotrichales bacterium | reverse complement strand
AAAATCGCTTATGATTTAGGTATAACAAAAAAAGGAAGTGGTCTTATGAAATTTAATGAAAAAATACAACAACTACGCAAAGAACGCGGCATGTCACAAGAAAACCTTGCAGAATTACTAAATGTTTCAAGACAATCAGTCTCAAAGTGGGAAAATGGAACTGCTTATCCTGAAACTGAAAAAATAATTGTTATGAGTGAATTATTTGGTATATCAGTTGATCATTTACTTAAAGATCAACCATTGGTGCAAACTCCAGAAAATGATAAAAATGTTGAAGCATGGCACAAGATTCGTAATCATTATGAATATAAAAGTAAACGCACTTTTTTTGGTGTTCCATTGGTACATATAAATATAGGTAGAAGAGATAGTCGGGCGAAGGGTATTATTGCTATTGGAAATATTGCAACTGGTGTCATCTCATTCGGATTTGTTTCCATTGGCTTCATTTCTAGTGGATTTGTCTCTCTTAGTCTTTTGGGTCTTTCTATTGTTAATTTTGGATTATTGTTTTCAGGTGGAATTGTCGCCATAGGTTTCTTTTCATTTGGGGTTGTCTCAATTGGCGTACTTTCAATAGGCGCCATTGCAATTGGCATGTTTGCATATGGACCTATAGCCGTTGCAACGCATATAGCAATTGGACATGTGGCCAGAGGTTTTATTGCAATTGGACACGATGTAATTGGCAAACATACTTTTAGTGTTTCTCATTTTAATGATGCATTTAATGAGATTAATTTATCTAATCTAAATCACGTTATTTCAAGTTCATTTTCAGGCCTTGTTAAAACATGGGCAAACTTCTTTATTAGCTTATTTCATTAACACCTCGCATCTTCTAAACCTACTCATTTAATGTAACCATATTTAAGTTTAATACATATCTTTCAATCTTTACTTATCGCTCAACTTAAATAAAACCCTTTTTATGTACTGACATAAATTAATCGATACAATTGTGTCACGCCATTCCTGATGAATACATTTTGATAAATCACTACTTTGCTCATTGCTTTGTAGATTGTGCACTAAGTGATTCTTTAGTTACATCAAACTGAAACACTCATACATAATTAGATATGCATCTTGTTGAGAATGAATTTATGAAACAAAAGATGCTAAACCATGATTAAATGTTTGATCTGATGTAACAACTAGCAATACTTAAAACATTTTGTTTAATACAGAATGTTTTTTTATTTGAGTTACTTGCATTTCAATTTTAATTCATCATTTACTCGTAAGTTATCATATAGCATGATTGTCTTCTAACGTTGTTTCTACAAATTTGACTATGAGTTATTCTTCAATTGATCGTATACGTTAAAAATGAGTTGTTTTTCACTTAATCACTATAGATATGTCAAAAATATGAATAAGCAAAACAGTGTATTCATTGAAATGGATTCGTTAATGTTTGGCATGTTGATGACACGACTTATCCTTACCGTTATGAATTTGAATATTGAATTTTAACATCAATAAAAATAATCTATTGATTAACTTTAGTATTTCTATTTTTTTCAAACCTTAAAACCTCTTTGGAGGGTTGTCCTTCTCTTGTGTTTCAATGACTAGTGCTTCTTTTGTAACCAATATTGCTCAACATAAACGTTATCGATTTTTTGTTTCATTAAACATTTCTTCTGTGAGAGGATCATTAAACAGTGATTCTACTTTTAGCTTCAATTGAATTGGTTTCTTGAAATGCACTTTTTGGTTGCATTTAGACAATAGCAACCTGAAGTTGACAAAAAGCAATCAAAAGTTGGTAGTGAATTAGGGGCTTTTGTCTTATTGTTTAGGTAGAGATAAGGCATCTCAAGAAAGGAATGATTTATATGGAATTTAGTAAAAAACTACAAAAGCTTAGAGTTGATAAAAATATGTCTCAGGAAGATCTTGCCGAACAACTCAATGTATCAAGACAGTCTGTTTCAAAATGGGAAAGTGGCGCAGCATACCCAGAAACTGATAAACTTATTGTTTTAAGCGAACTATTTGATGTTTCACTTGATTATTTCTTGAAAGATGAAACACCACAAACAATAAAAGAAGTGAAATACCCTTCATCATTCAGAAAGCATTACCATTATACAAGTCCAAGAAAACTGTTTGGTTTACCACTTGTTCATGTCAATGTTGGTAGTAACTCATGTAAAGCTAAAGGCATAGTCGCAATTGGAAATCAATCTGTTGGTGTTTTATCTATTGGGGTAGCTTCAGCTGGTGTTGTATCAATGGGTGTTGCGACTGCTGGTGTTGTAAGTATTGGTGCTACTTCATTTGGCTTACTAGCTGCAGCTGGCGCGGTTTCTATTGGTTATTACAGTCTTGGCGCTATTGCCATTGGTATGTATGCAATTGGCGCTATTGCCGTTGGTGCATTCTCCTATGGCGCTGTAGCTGTTGCATCTCACATTGCTATTGGAAAAGTAGCTCGAGGTGCTATTGCCATTGGAGAGAATGTAAAAGGCACACATGTCATTCAAGTAGAAAGAATTTCAAATGTATTTCATGACGTATCAAGAGCAGAAGTATCAACACTTGTATCAAACTCATTTACGGGCTTCTTTAAGTCACTTGCACAGTTTGTTGTGAGGTTGTTTTAATGATAGCATCAATATTATTTCCGCTCTTGATATTTGGAACAATTTTTGGATTCATAACAATACCACTCTTCATTTTTATTCCAATATTGATATCACTTTTCGTCATACCCATTTTAGTTGCAATCTATATTGTCAAAAAAATTCTAAAAAACTAGGAGACTGTTATGAAAACATATGAATATAAAAGAATTTCAGCAACATCAGAAGCATTACATTCAGGTGAATATGAGTCAAGACTAAATGAACTTGGTGATTTGGGGTGGGAGCTCGTTTCATCGTTTCAGTTACAGCAACTAGGAAGTACAAAGTATTCCCTTGTTGGTTTACATTCCAGTGTTATTTCAATACTGAAAAGAGAAAAAGCTTAGTATTTTCTCTTTTTTTAATAATCATCTTAAAATAATTCAACAATATTGGAAACGAACATGATCGTAGCTTATTGTTTTTTAGTGTGTCGATTAATAGTGTGAACAACCTTTTGCAGTTAAACATTATCTTTGTGATTTTATCTCCTGCCTAAAAGTGACTTTAATTTGTTAATATTTATGGATAAACAGTCAACAATAATAGAAGTTTCAACACTAACAGATCTATCCCCATCAAACATTCGATATTATGAAAATCTTAAAGATTTTGGAAATGTATTGTTGCGGCGGGCTTTGGAGACGTTTATAGCAGTGATGAATTATTCCTAGGAGAAAGAGAATTGTTAACTGCGTCTACTGGAGGGGTTAGAAGGTCGAGGCCACAGGTTCATATTCATGCATGGTTAAATGTTGGACTAAAAAGATAAAAAATTGAAGACGTAATTGTTCGCTCCATCCCTCATGCAGGTTTTCCTACTGCAATTTATGCAAGGCATATACGTAGTACAGCGAATTTAGTTTGGCATTCAATGGAGTTATTATTTACAAAAAGGTATGGGTCTGTTGAGCATTTTAAAACAACAAGCTAATCCTTCATCTAATCTACATGTTTTTTTAATTCTCATTTTTTCTTGTTCTATCAATTTGTATATGATTAAAACAAAAACACCTAAGGAAGGTGCTTTTTGGGGATGTATTTATTATCTTTAAAGACAACTACATTGTACTTAATGTGACTTCGTCTAATATTAATTAAAATCTAAACTAGTCAAATCTAAAATCACTAATGATCAAACCAATGTCTTGTTTTGTTTGCAAATCCAACAAGGAGTAACATAACAGGTACTTCTACCAAGACACCCACAATTGTCGCTAATGCAACAGGTGAGGTTGCTCCAAATAATGCAATTGCAACTGCGACTGATAGCTCAAAGAAGTTGGATGCTCCAATCATTCCTGCAGGTGCGGCAATGTTGTGTGGTAACTTTAACAACTTTGATGTAAAATATGCAATTGAAAAGATTAATAGTGTTTGTAGTGTCAGTGGTAGTGAAATAAGGATGATGTGTATTGGATTATTTAAAATAACATCTCCTTGAAATGAGAAGATTAAGACTAATGTCAACAATAATCCAATGATTGTAGAGTTTGAGAACTTAGGCAAGAATTGTTTTTCAAAATAATCTAAACCTTTATTTTTTGTGACATAAAGACGCGTAGCAACACCTAAAACAAGTGGCACAACAACAAATAATACAACTGACAATATTAGAGTTGACCATGGTACAACAACATTGCTTACACCTAAAAGAAATTTAACAATAGGTACAAAGGCAATCAAAATAATCAAATCATTCGTAGCAACTTGGACAACTGTATAAGCTGGGTCACCATCAGTTAACTGCGACCAAACAAACACCATTGCAGTACATGGCGCTGCGCCCAATAAAACTGCCCCAGCTAAATAGTCTTTTGCAAGTTCAGCAGGAATTAGATTTTTGAAAACAATATAAAAGAAGAAATAGGCAATACCAAACATTGTAAAAGGTTTGATTAACCAATTAACTACCCACGTAACATAAAGTCCTTTAGGATTTCTTTTGACGTTTTTTACACTGTTAAAATCCACTTTCATCATCATGGGATAAATCATTATCCAAATAAGTATGGCAATAGGAATTGAGACATTTGCATACTCAAACCTTTGTAAAAACTGAGGAATAAATGGCAAAAACTGTCCTATCAAAACACCAACTACCATACACATTAAAACCCAAACCGTTAAATATTTTTCAAAAAAACCAATTGACTTCTTCTCCAAAAGAATCCCCCTAACATTTTTCTTCCTTAAAGATATGAGATGTTTGACAAGATTTGATATCCTTACTTAATTGAACGTGCATCTCACTGTTCAAAAAGATTACATCTAGAAACTGGTTTAATAGTTGATGTTCAATCAACATATAGTAAATGAACTTATCTTGCTTAAATGACTTTACTAAATTTTGTGCCTTCAGCACCTTGAGTTGCTTAGAAATCTGAGGTTGTGGTTTATCAAGAATCCCTTGAATCTCACAAACACACAATGTCTTTTCCCGCAAAATAACTAACATTCTTATTCGAGTATCATTGGACAACACGCTCATTAAGTCTACAATTTCATTCATATTTAACCCTCATATACCTTTATTGGAATATGAAGATTTTATCATATTAACAACTATCTGTCAAAAAAAAGACATGACGTCTTTAGTTTTTTCTAAACGTATCTGTTTCCAAACGTTTGTTGTAAAGTTGCTTGTACTTAACACCGTTCTTTTTAGCTACGCTCCTCCAATGGAAACGGCCAAAAAGTTTATACATAATTTTAGGATAAGCTGGTTGATAGAATAAAACACTACTTTTTCCATATGATAATATGTTCATTGCCATATGATCCAATGCTTTAGAAATGTATTGCTTCGGTTCTTTTCCAATTTCCAAAACTTCTAACATTGGAGCTGCCCCAACACCTATTCCTTGGCCAAATTTTAAACCTGTATAGGTCGTAAAATACTTAACCATATCAATCGCAATCTTATTTTGACTCCCTTCCATAAATCCATTGTTTGCCATAACATGAACTGTTATATCCAAATTCATTGATTTAATTTCATCTTTTGTTTCATCAAGTAATCTAAGTAAATGTGAAGGTAAACCATCAACATATAGAGGAAATGACATAACCAATGTGTCAACTCCCTTTAACAATTCGATAAAAGCTTCTCTTTTTAAACGAAATGCTTTTGCATCAACACCATCATGCTTTAATCTAGCTTTTAATCCATCTATTAGCTTCCCACTTGCATTCACACCCATTTTCGGGCTTCCATTTAAATATAGTATTCTCATGCTAAAATCTCCATTATTTCTTCTTTTGTTTCATAATACGATACTGTATACTGCTTAACTCCTAAATTAATAGCATTTGCCTTAACTAATTCTTTTACTGTTTCAATTTCGCCCTGAATGACATCTCCATAAAAGATATATCTAAAGTTTGGTCGTTTATGGTATCTTTGTTGATGGTGTACTTCACCATCAACAATATCAAAAAACGGTAACATAAAACCAATGCTACGATCAAATACTGCTTTAATGTTAGGTGAAAATCCACCAAACACCAACCGACTTACCACAACAACTTCATCCACATAAGGAATTGTAGTTGCAAAATCACTTGTATGGTCCTTAATAACACATTTACCCGGTGTTTTTGTCCAACACCCAAAGCAACCAAAGCATGCTGTTACATCTTTTTTCATATCAAAAACTTCATAATTCTGACCAATAGTTAAATTTTGTTCATCACTCAATACCAATACTCTTCTCATACATTACCTCTCTCATAACATTCTAATATACTTAAAACACTATCATGATACATATCTCCGATTTCTTTATTTTCAAACATGACACTAGCCGCAATAGGAACTCCATAAAAAGCAACAAA
>CAZWEF010000092.1:0-6583 GCA_964632125.1 uncultured Erysipelotrichales bacterium | reverse complement strand
GGAAAAGCGTTGATTGATGCTGAACTAAAAAGTGGTCTTGAAGCAATTGATGCAGGGTTAACGATTGTTGCTGTACAAGCAGCTGAAACAACGTCAAAAGCAGCTATGGATGAAATTTTAATTAGTTTAAGTGGTACTAGTGAAAAAGTTGTTAGCGATGCCAAAGAAGCAGCATTAGCAGAACTGAATCGCAATGCAGAAGAGGCTAAAAAAGTAATTGATGCATTAACTCATTTAACAGATGCAGAGAAACAAGCGGCAAAAGATGCAGTAGATACGGATTTAGCAACTGCAATTAAAGCAGTAGAAGATGCAACAACACCAACTGAAATTGGGGAAGCATTAAATGCAGGAAATAAAGCCATTGCTGAAGATGTCGTAGATGCACAAGTTTTGAATGCGAAAAATGAATCGAAGGTTGCCCTAGAAGCAAAGGCTGTTGCTGTTAAAAATGCGATTGATGCATTACCAGGATTAACTGATGAACAAAAAACAGCAGGGAAGGCTTTAATTGATGCTGAGCTTGAAAATGGACTAGCTAATATAGAAAAAGCGGGTACAGTTATTGATGTTAAAGCAGCTGAAACAACGTCAAAAGCAGCTATGGATCAAATCTTATCTGATTTGTTAGATGAAAGTAACAAAGTGGTTGAAGATGCAAAACAAGCAGCTAAAGAAGAGTTGGATAAAAATGCAGAAGAAGCTAAAAAGATCATTGATTCAATGCCAGACTTAAGTGATGAAGAAAAGCAAGCTGCAAAAGACATCATTGATGCAAAAGTAGATGAAGCGAAAAAAGCAATTGATGATGCTAAAACACCTACTGAAGTTGGTGAGGAATTAAATGAAGGTAACAAATCAATTGATACAACAGTGCAAGATGCTGAGTTATTAAATGCAAAAAATGCAGCAAAAGCAGAGCTTAAAGCAAAAGCAGATGCAGTTAAAGCAGCAATTGATGTATTGCCAGGTTTAACTGATGAACAAAAAGCAGCAGGAAAAGCATTGATTGATGCTGAACTTGAAAAAGGGCTTGCGGCAATTGAATCAGGAAAAACAATTACTGAAGTTAAATCAGCATTAACTCTTTCAAAAGCAGCTATGGATCAAATCTTATATGATCTAACTGGTACAAGTAAAAAAGTTGTAGATGAAGCTAAAAAAGCAGCAGTTGAGTCGCTAATCAAAGAAGCAGAAGAAGCAAAAAGAGTGATTGATGCTTTGACTGATTTAACTGATGCAGAAAAAGAAGCTGCAAAAAATAATGTTAATGAAGATTTGAATCATGCAATTGAAGCTGTTAATGAATCGACAACACCAAAACAAGTAGGTGAATCATTGAATGAAGGAACTAAAGAAATCGTTCATGATAAAGAAGATGCTCAATTGTTAGATGCAAAACATGCAGCAAATAAAGCCTTAATCAATAAAGCGAATGATATAAAAGCAGCGATAGATGCAATGCCAGGCTTAACAAAAGAACAAAAAGAAGCAGGTAAAGCACTTATTGATGCAGAGCTTGAAAGAGGTTTGACAAGCATTGATGCAAGTACAACCATTACAACAGTTGAAGCAGCTTTGAATACATCAAAAGCAGCTATGGACATGGTGTTGGGTGCGCCTGTTATTGTTGCACCAGTGTATACAGAGTTAAATGTTGGTGAAGTAGTTGATTTGATGAGTAATGTCAAAGCATATGACTTACAAGATGGTGACATGATTGATCAAGTGATTATTCAAGGAAACGTGGATACATCAAAAGTAGGTGTTTACGTTGTCACATATACGGTTACTGATCGCGATGGTCATACAACAACGGCAACACGTGTATTCTTAGTGAATGATGGCTCATATGTATTTGATAATCACTATCTGATCAGTGCAAAAGATTTTACAATACTAGATAAAGAAGTGACAAGTTCTGATGCAACATTAATTCAATTAGCTGAGGTAAGAGTATATGATATCAATACTCAAGAATGGATTAGTAATCCAATCATTCGAGTAGATCGTAGTCAGTTAAGTGAACAACCAGGTGTCTATGACATGACATTCTCATTTAATCCAAGTATTAAAGTTAAAGTAACTGTAAAAGAAAGTTCAAATGCATTACCTTCAACAGGTAATGATGAAACACTAGCAGGTGTAAGTTTAGCTTTAGGTTTATTTGGTATGGTGATTTTGTTGACAGATCGTAAAAGAAGACAAAAAGAAACATGTTAAAAGCAAAGACCGATAAAATCTTATCGGTCTTTTTCTTTAAGGGGTAGCCAGAGATGGTTTCTAATTATTAAGTAAATCTTAATAATGAGTAAATTCACTTTAACTGCTAGTTAACGATTTAAAGATACGCTATAATGAATAAAAGGGGGCAAAGATATGAGAAACAGAATGCTACTTAGTTTAATCATTTTCTGTGTTTTATCTATAATTGGAACATCTTTTTGGATTTATCAAAAACAATTGCCTCAAAAAAAAGTTGAAGAACATTTCCATGAATTTGCAAGAACCATTCGGGAGACAACTCTGTATAAAAAAGTCGAGGACATCTTTGAACCAATTGGGACCATTGCTTTAAATACACCTATTCATTTCCAAGGTATTGATAAAACCTATTATCAATTGTCAGGAACATCATATTTTGTCTATTACGAAGATGTTGAAGCAGTTGAACCATTTGCGTTATCTAATGAATATGACCATCAAACAACCATACCAGATCAAACTATTTTAAGATCAGTTGAGGGATTGTTGACCATACACATTCGTGAGACGATTACTTTACCAGTAGAACGCCTTCAAAATGATTATTTTGTTATATTTAATCAAATGAAGTATCGGCTTTTAACCAATGAGAATATAGTACAAACATATGAAACACCGGCAAAAGAAATACCGGTATTAATGTATCACTTTTTCAATGATGGGACAGTCAAAAGAGAAAAAGATAGTATGTTTGTTGATGTTAGAGACTTTAAAGAACAAATGGATTATTTAAAAAATAATAATTATTACACACCAACCATTAAAGAATTTAGATTATTTCTTGAAGGAAAATTATCATTACCAGAAAAATCTGTTTTAATTACGATGGATGATGGTGCAACAAGTGTCTATCAATACGCATATCCAATCCTAAAAGAGAATCAACTCCGTGCAGTTTTATTCATCATAACATCAAAAATCAGTGATTGGGATCCAAACACAATGACATCATGGCATCTGAGTTTATCCATGTATGAAACACTAAAGGCTGACCCATTAATCGAACTCAATTCACATTCACATAATATGCATGGAGCTTCTGCAAATAAAACAGAACATCGAATTGATCGTGTTTCTTTGGAGTGGGGAATTGAAGATTTACAAGCTTCAGCTCAGTTTTTAGGTAATACAGATTCATTTTGTTATCCATTTGGGATATACAATGATGATGCAAAAGAAATGCTCAGACAAGTGGGTTTCCCACTTGCCTTCACAACCTCGCCAGGTAAAGTGGCTTCCGGAGACGATGCACTAACATTAAAACGTATGGGTATTTATAAAAACACATCACTCAATGAGTTTATTAAAATTGTTACGCCATAGATAGGGGTGACATTGTTTAAGTAAATGATTTGATTACAATAAGTTCAAGTCTTTCTTGATGAACATTTACTGCTTTCATTAAGACGCCTTTAGGAATCTTAATGACCATCCCTGCATCATATACGGTAGTTGGTTGGTTTTCAAGGGTGAGTGATAAAGAACCAGTGATGACACTCATATAAACATCGGCATTGGTGGTGTGTTGAGGAAGTCCTTCGTGTTGGTTGAAAATCATTTGTATGTAATGAAGATTTGGGTCAATAATTAGTTTATTGACTGTTTTTTCTGTTGTTTGAATGCGTTGATAGGTTGTTTCAATCATGGTTTAGTTCCTTTCTATATTGAACGATATTTTTTTAATGCGAACGTGTTTAAAGCAAATAAAGCAATTAAGAATAAACAAAGAATACTTAGTTCAAATCCAATTGAAGATAAGTTTGCAGCTTGATTAATAATTTTGTTTAATGCACTCACAGCATATTGTAATGGCATAAACAATGCAACTTTATCCAATCCATATGGTAATGTGTTGATTGGAATTAACCCACTAAAGAAAACTTGGGGTGTTAAAATGAGGGGAATAAATTGGATGACTTGGAATTCATTTTTGGCAAGACCTGACATCAAAGCACCAACTGCTATCGCAACTAGTGATAACAAAGTCATTGTGAGAATCATACCAATCCATGACCCTAAAATACTCACCTGTAAAACAAAAACGACATATAAAATGAGTAAAATACTTTGTAAAACAGCAAAGAATCCGTAACCTAGGATAAAGCCTGCAACAACTTTAAATCGACTGATTGGGGTTAACATAAAACGTTCCATTGTGCCTAATGTTTGTTCTCTAACAAAGGCAATACCAGAAATTAGAAATACTAAGAAGAATGAATAGATCCCAAGTAGCACATGAATCATACCATCAAATGTACTACGATGCTGATTCCCATACAAAAAGCGTAATTCGAGGGTTGGCGTTGTTTTTCCTGCTTGTGCTTGATTTAAAGCTTGTGTGATGGTTTTGGATACTTGTGCATTGGGCTCAAGCATCAATATATGTGTTCCTTCTTGATAAGTTATGACAGCATCGACATCCCCATCTTTTAATTGTTGCTCAGGTGTTTTCTGAGACTCAACGATGTTAAGTGAGGAAGATAATTGTTGTTGCATGGGGAAAGGGACATTGTTTAAGCTTACTTTTGGTACATATGTACTTTCACCTAAAACGATATACATAAACGACATGATTAAAATAGGTGCAAGTAAAATCATTGCAAGTGATCGTTTATCATTCAACATTTGTTTGATAATTCTTCTTGTAATAGAAAACATTATTTACTTACCTCCTCATCAATAAAGAACAGCGATTCAATTGAAGCATCACTTGTTGAAGCAATTAATCGATCAACCCGGTCAAAAGCTAGAAGTTTACCTTTTTTAATTAAGGCACAAGCATGACATTTATTGGCCTCATCCATAACATGAGTTGATACAATGATTGTTTTCCCACTTTGTGCAAGTGCTTCAAATCGTTCCCAAATACGTTTTCTTAAAACAGGGTCAATCCCGACAGTCGGCTCATCTAAGATTAAATAGGTTGGATCGTGTAACAAAGCAACAATTAAAGATAATCGTTTCTTCATACCACCTGAATAAAGTGAAACAAGTTTATGTTGGTCATGACTTAAATTCATAAAGGTAAGTAACTCTTGACAACGATTATTGAGTTGTTTTCCTTTTAAACCATAAAGTCTTCCAAAAAATTTTAAATTATCGATACCTGATAAATCCTGATACAAAGCCTCTGCTTGTGGCATGAATCCAAATTGTTTAAATAAATGAATGTTTGGCATGTTTTCCCCATTCATTGTAACACTTCCTTGGTCCGCTTTTAATGAACCAATCATTAATCTTATCAACGTTGTCTTACCAGCGCCTGATGGACCAATTAACCCTAAAATTTCATTACTTTTAGCAGTCAATGTGATGTCATTTAATACCTTAAATGAATTGAATTGTTTTGAAACATGATTTAACTCTATACTCATAATAGCCTCCTATTCTTGTGCTAACAGGTGTATTGTACTATAATGGAAAAAGATAAAACGTTACCAATGTCACACTTTAGGAGAAAATAATGAAAAATATAAATCAAACATCTCTTTTATCTTTTTTTACAAAAGAAATACTTGAAGAAGCATTTGAAAAGCAGTTGTTAATACAAAAAACATATTTAAAAAATACCCTTATTCATATTGAAGGAGATACTTGCAATAAAGTTGAACTTATCTTAAGTGGTAAAATTGATGCAACTAGAATTGATGAAAAAGGTAATAGTTTTAAAGTAAATGCATTTAAAGAAAATGATGTCATTGGAGCAACCCTCATTTATGCATCAAACCCCATATATCCTATGACTTTGTCTAGTCAAAGTGATGTACAAATCATTGAAGTGTCACAATCTTTTATTGATTTAGGATTAGAACAAAAAGCATTTAGACACTATTATTTACAACTAATTTCCAATCAAGCACAACTACTTGGTATTAAAATCAAACATCATATGCATCAATCCATTAGAGATAATGTGATGTTGTTTTTGGTAAATGAGACAAAAAAACAAAATAGAAAAACCATTGAACTATCAATGAGTAAAAAACAATTGGCTGAAAATTTAGGCATTCAAAGAACATCACTATCGCGTGAGCTAAAAAAGATGGAAGATGAAGGTATTATTGAAGTCAATAAAAAAAGGATTACGCTACTTTAGCGAAATCCTTAAAACGAAGAATTAAAGTCGAGAAGGACAGTACCTTTCTTTCGTTTACTTGATACATAGTTATATGCTTCACCCACTTGATCAAGTGAATAAATACAATCGATAATAGGACGAATTTTATGTTTAGAAATTAAGTCAATTAATTGTTTTAAATCTTCTTTATTGGCTTTAACAAGTCCTTTAGCAATCGTATAAAAAGGCCCTTGATTAAGG
>CAZWEF010000091.1:0-6717 GCA_964632125.1 uncultured Erysipelotrichales bacterium | reverse complement strand
CGAAAGAAATAATTATCAGTGCCTACAAAGAAAAGTATTCAGTCACCAAAATGTGTGACATATTGAAGATATCAAGAAGCTACTATTACAAGCTAGTAAAGCTTAAGCATGCAATAAGTTCGGCTTTTGATGAAGCTGAAGAGGCAAGATTACAAGCGAGGGTTGAATCGATTTATAACGCATCCAAACGCATGTATGGATGTCGCAAGATAGCAGCTATGTTGGCAAAGGAAAACATTCATTTATCACCCTATAAAGTGCTCAAAATCATGCGAAACAATGGGCTCAGCTCATTGTATAGGAAGAAGAAAAGATTTCAACCTTATTCAAACAAAAGAAGTGATACAACGGATAGAGTCAATGTTTTAGAGCAACATTTCACCCAAAATAAAGTGAGGAAAATGATTACAAGTGACTTGACATACATCCCTTTTGGGAATAGTTTTTTGTACGTGTGTTTTGTTGTCGATTTATACAATCGTGAAATCATTGCACATGGTGTTAGTGATAGACATGATGCTGATTTTGTCTATCAAACTTTATCTTCAATTAATCTTAAGAAAACAGAAGTTTTCCACAGTGATAGAGGGACGGAGTTTATCAACCAAAGAGTTGAAAAGTTATTGGAAGAAAATGGTGTTGTTCGATCAGTATCAAAAGCAGGATATCCTTATGACAATGCAGTAAGTGAAAATCTATTTGGAATCTTCAAACGGGAGTGGATGAAAGAGTTGTACACAAGCATTGAAATGCTGCGTGATGATGTAAATGACTTTGTGAATAATTATAATATCTTTCGCGTTCATTCGCATCTAAATTATCAAAGTCCTGTGGAATTCAGGTTAAGCAACTAAGTTAGAATTAGTTGTCTACTAATTACTTGACAATTCAAGGGCACTTCTTTCTAGCGCTCACAAGGGGTTCTCCTGTTTGAATCCCAAAAGCTTTAGCCTTGTTGTTTTTAGCAAGTACAATGCCGTGACGATCATCCTCACTTCCTCCTACCACAAGAGGTACAAGTCGTAAATCAGGATATAACATTTCTTCTATTTGAGCGTAACAATGGTTGATATCACAGTGCAGTATCACACGTTCCATCGCCTCACCTCCAGTACTTTTATTATTGCAAATATTATTCATTTTTGCAATAATAAAATACTTAAATATTTCTAAATATGCAAAAAGAGTCTTACTTGGACATTTTTTACGTTGTTAAATAAGTAGGACTCTCTTTTAATGTTGATATCATCGGTGATGCTTGTTTACTACCTTGAGAACCACCGATTGTTCTCGATATATCTTTAAGTAACCAAAGCCCATAAACCATTACTTAGTATGACAACTAATTCATTTAAACAATGCCTCTGACATCAACCGTTTGGTTAACCATCTCTTCAACCAATAAGTCACTTAGTTCAAATGAATCTAAGAGCACTTTCACACCACCATAATCAAATATAATGGAGCATTCATGAAGAAAACCTATTGTATATACTAAATACAATAGGTTAAATGATTAATCTTCTTTTCTTTTCATACCTGTTATCATGACACCTAGGGCAATCACACCTAAACCTGCATACAATGTCACATCAGTTAATCCTGTATCAGGTAAATCCTTTTGATCCTCTTTCTTGTCTTCTCCTTCAACATGAATCTTAATTTCTTGACTCATGCTCATTGTTGATTCACTGTTGCCCTCAGTTGGCTCTGCAAAGGCTGAGAACGATGCTACTGTTGGCAATTGAAGTTCCCCTGTTAAAGTTGCTTTGTTTTCACCAACTTTTAAGTTATTGATAAACTGTTCAACGTTAACTGAAGTTTTCACTTCAAGATCAACACGGCCATCAACATCACTCATCGTCCATGCTCTTGGATTTGATTTTGCTATGATGTCTTGTTCTATTGTACCATTTGCTATCAGTTCTTTAACATCACTTAATGTATAAGTTACATCATTTGCTTCAAAGTGATAAGTAATAGTTGAATCTACAATAATTACTGATACTTCTATTGTTGAAATATTTCCTGCTTTATCTTCTGCAGTCAATGTTACAATATAGTTTCCAGCAACCCTCATATTAACAACTGTTTCAAAATCACTTGTTAATGTTCCTGCTTCATTCATTTGCGCATTGACGTCAGTTAAGAATTGTTCTGAAATTACTGTTGACCCTAGCTCATAAGTTTGACTTGGATTTGCAGTCACTATTGGTAAAGTTGTATCTTCAACTTTCACTGTTACTGTGATTGTCGATACATTATTTGATGTATCAGTACCTGTAAGCGTAACAGTATATTCTCCTGATTCATCCAAATTCACAACTGTTGCAAAGTTACTTGTAATTGTTCCTGCTTCATTCATAGATGCAGCAATATCAATTAAGAATTGATCAGCGCTTACCGTTATTGCTCGTTCATATGTTTGAGTTAAATTAGCAGAAATGATTGGTGCTGTCGTATCTTCTACAGTCACTGTTACTTCTTTTGTTGTGACGTTATTTGATGCATCTGTACCAGTAAGCGTAACAATATAGTCTCCAGTAACATCAAGATTCACAACTGTTTCAAAGTTACTTGTCAACGTCCCTGCTTCATTCATAGATGCTTCAATATCGATTAGGAATTGATCTGCACTTACTGTTGTAGTTCGTTCGTATGTTTGTGCATCATTTGATGTAATAACTAAAGCTGTCGTATCTACAACCGTTACTGTTACTTCTTTAGTTGCGATATTATTTGATGTATCTGTACCTGTCAGTGTCACAGTATATGTTCCTACTGCATCTAAATCTACAACTGTATCAAAGTCACTTGTTAATGTTCCTGCTTCATTCATAGTGGCTTCTACATCCAATAAAAATTGGGTTGGTGTTACACTTGTTAATCGTTCATATGTATGCGCGACATTCGCTGTGATGATTGGTGCGGTTGTATCTTCTACCGTCACTGTTACTTCTTTTGTTGTGACGTTATTTGATGCATCTGTTGCTGTGAGAGTTACGGTATATTCCCCATTAACATCTAAATCTACAACTGTTGCAAAGTCACTTGTTAAAGTACCTGGTTCATTCATAGATGCGGCAATATCAATTAAGAATTGTGCAGCTGTTACTGTTGAAGTACGTTCATATGTATGCGTATCATTTGATGTAATCACTGGTGCTACTGTATCTTCTACAGTTACCGCAACTTCTTTTGTCGTTACATTGTTTGATTCATCAGTTGCCGTCAATGTCACAGTATATGTTCCTGCTTCATCTAAATCTACAACTGTTGCAAAGTTACTTGTTAAAGTACCTGCTTCATTCATTGTCGCTTCAATATCCAGTAAGAATTGGGCAGCTGTTACTGTTGAAGTACGTTCATATGTATGCGTATCATTTGATGTAATCACTGGTGCTACTGTATCTTCTACAGTTACTGTCACTTCTTTTGTTGAAACATTATTTGATTCATCGGTTGCAGTCAGTGTCACAGTATATGTTCCCGCTACATCTAAATCTACAACTGTATCAAAGTCACTTGTTAGTGTTCCTGCTTCATTCATAGTGGCTTCTATATCCAATAAAAATTGGGCTGGTGTTACACTTGTTAATCGTTCATATGTATGCGCGACATTCGCTGTGATGATTGGTGCGGTTGTATCTTCAACTACTACTGCATATGTTTTATCAACCACATTGCCATGTGAATCTTGAACTCTTACTGTAACACTATAAGTTCCTACAACACTTGTATCTACATTTGATGATACTAATGTAATTTCATCAGTTAAATCAAGATCTTCTGTATCAACTGCTGTTGGACTTGCTAATGGATCAAATGTAGAACCTCTTTCAACAGTTAAATCTGCTGCTGTAATAACTGGTAAATCATTTGTTGTTACAACAACACTTACTGTATCTTCAGCTGTGTTACCAAATACATCAGTAATCTTTACTCGAACTGTCGTTGTTCCAGGATTGACTCCTGTTATTAATCCACCTACGACTGTTGCAATATTAGAATCATCTGAACTCCACACAATTGAATCTGTTGTTGCACGAATACTATTGAAGAATGTTGGTTCAATTGTTCTATTAACCTGTTTATTAAATGATGTCTGTGCATTTGTTGCAGGCATTGTTACACTTGTTTCACTTGCAGTAACAATTAGTTGAGTCGCTGGGTTATAGTCAAATACACCTGCATTTATAAATTTTGATCGGTCACTTGTTGGGTCAACATTTAATGCAAACCCTTTATTTGCGCCAACATTAGCTACATGTGAATTCAAAGTACTATCTGCACCTTGATTAGCAAAAGTAAACATCTCATCACCTGTAATTCCTCCATTGAAATCAACACGGTAAGCGCCATTTTGCAATCCTTCAAACGAATACTCTCCTAAAGCATTTGTCTGTACAGTTTCTACTAAGACATTAGTACTATTGTAAAGATTAACATCTCTATTGCTTAATGGTAAATCTGTTCCACTAGTATAAATACCATCGTAATTCACGTCTTTAAACATTAAACCTTTAACTTCACCAATAACTAGTTGTGCGCCGACTCTAGTTCCATACTGTCTTCCCGAACTTACACCTGCTGCAAAGTCATAAACTGGTCTAAAATCATTTATTGATGATAATTTGCTTGGATTTGCCTCAACAGTTGCAGTTGTTTCATCAACGATGTACTCGAATTCAACCGTTGCTCTCTCTTTTGAAGGCATTCCTGATGAATTGCTAACACGGATCATCGTTGCATTTGCATTAAATGTAGATGAATATGTTGCGCTTTCCCAATTGGTTGCATTTGTTGCATCCGTAGAATATTCAATTACATAGTTTGCCCCACTGGTAGCGGTAATATCATTTCCAAGTTCATCAACAACCTTAATTGTTGGTTGTGCACCCAATTTCATATTCCACTTGAATGGATTGTCTTGGAAACTATTTCCAAAGTCTAAGCCTTCTTTTGGAATTGGCACATAAGATACCACCGAATCAACAGCATTTGGTCGATTGTTTAAAATATCAACCGTAAATTCTGCATTTGTTCCTGGCGTAAATCCTACTGCAGTCGCTTCTGTTCCATCAAATGGCGCTCTTCGAGTATCTCCCGCTGGTGTTATGTAGGTGTCTATTAACAAATTCTCATTTTTTGTAATGGAAAATAGTGAACTATTTGCTGGAGAAATAAATTCATCTGTATTCCCATTATTATTTACATCTAACGTATCAGCTATTCGGCGAGCATACAATGAATCGACTGAGTTCATCCAGAAAGCATAATCTTGCCAATTGTAATTACCTCCAGCAGAAAGTGTCGCGCTATAATCAAGTGTAACATTAAGTCCTCTCATCACCCCATCTACAAATGTACCGAAAGCTCCTTGAAATGATATCTCAATAAATCTTTCCCCACTAATTGATGATGTGTAAGGGGCACTCACTGTAAAAGGAACCGCATTGTTTTGTGTGTCTTTTGCAATAATAGAATTTGCATTAATTAATACACCCTCTGGTAGTCTAACATATAAAGTAGGATTATTCATCGCAAGTGTGTGGGCATAAAAATGTGAACTTGGTCTCAAATCAAATTTAATACCCTTTTGTGTATCTCCTGATACAATAGAAAATCCATCTACGTAATGACCTGTACTTATAGATGGAAAACTATTCAATCGAGTAACATTTGCTGTTGCCTCTGAGAGTGTAGTTAAATCAATATCATCGTTATTATCTTTTGCATAAGTACGAACTGTAATAGTTGCGAGTTGAACACCTTCTTGTAGTTGCCCTCTAACTTGTGAACTTCTATCATCAACATAATTTAATAAATTTGCCTTCCAACCAGTAGCAAGTTCTGGTAAAGCAACTCTTACATATGTAATGTATTCATCTTGAGCTAACCCTAAACTTCCTTGATTGATTTTAGAAGATAAAGTCGTATTCGCGAGTAATATTTGACTACCTGTAGCAATTTGAACCGTATTATTCTTATTCGTTTTATACTCAATTTGAGTTGTAGTCGCATGATTCACAGGTAAAATGACTTCATGCGCTAAAAAGTTTGGATCAATCTCGTTCTCAAAATACTGTCCTGTTTTAGTCGTAAAATTATCATTCTCGACCGATGTAGTTACTCCTGTCGTATAATTGCTTGACACATCATAAAATTGAGTATTTCTAGCTCCAACCGTTAATTTATTAGTAATGGCACTACTATCTAGTACATTTACAACTAGTGGGCCTCTTGTAATTACAATTTGAATTGTGCTCCCATCGTACATTGTTAGTTCTGTACGAATAGCATTACTTGCTACATACCTACCTGGATTTGTACCTTGGGTGTCAAGAGTTAACGTTGTTGCTAACCCGAATCCACTCTGAAAAATATTATTCGTCTCAAATTTGACGTAACCTTCATTGGCATTTAGTTCCGTAACGCGAGAATCATTAGATGAAGCTACGTAATTAACTTCTTTAGGAAAGTAGAAATATTGAGCACCATGTAAAACATAACTATGATTACTTGTGAATGCTAGCGTACCTCTATTGCGATATGGAATTGCTGGAGGTGAAACTAACGGATTACTAGAATCTTCTAACCCTGTAAGTTCTTTCCAAGAAGCAGTGTCATATGTATAAGAGACATCTCCAACGGCGTTGATGTCCATCTTTGCTTCACCGATTTGTGAACCAGCTTTTTCAGCTGTGACGGTAATTC
>CAZWEF010000090.1:0-6779 GCA_964632125.1 uncultured Erysipelotrichales bacterium | reverse complement strand
AGTGCTAGATAAAAAATGAGATATGACACAGCTAATACCGCAAATAGGATGAAGAGTCCCATTACGACATATTTCCCTATATGATGTTGGATTTGTTGACTTGAAATTGCTCCAAATATGGACAAAATAAGTATCACAATAGAAACTACCAAAGACATCATATGAAAAACACCATATGACAAACTAAAATATCCTATAACAAATGGTGTTATAAACAGTACTCCAACACTGAACACAATTGTAAAACCCAGTAGTATTAGTTTCTTAGCCAATGCGTTTTTAATCAATAGAGATATTGTGGTGCCACCAACAATTGCTGATACGATGGCAATAATCCCCGTAAAGAGTAATGAAGCGATAACAAATAAGAAGAAGTAAATGATGATTAATACGAGTAAAACACCAATGAACCCCATGCTTATGTCTCCTTTTAATGAATGTATATCAATATACCCATATGACTTAGTCCACTGCTTTGATTGACATATGAACCTAGATTGTCAAACAAGCACCAATCATAACAAAATGTAAGTCTTAATATGTCTTCATTTTACAATTGATTTCCTAAGTAGTCAATAATTGTTTAGATGTTCATATCATGACATATCAAGTGAGAAGACACCAGGATATGGTGCTAGCGCTTGATTTAATTGTTTGATTAAATCATCGTATGATGCATAAACCATATTTTCAGTAAAGGTTGGAAAAGTACTCCCAAACCAATAAGTACGACTGTCTTTTGTACTTGTGATTTTGATAAGTCGTTTTTTGATTGATCTATTTTGAGCATCAAATAATGGTGTTACAGATACTTCTTTTAGTTGTGACCATTCATAAACTTGTTCATCAAAAGTTAGTCCATTTTTTGTTATACGAATGAGACTTGGATATGCTTTTTTTCTTTTTTGATACTCCAACAAGAAACCCAACAAAAGTGGTCCAAGTAACAATAATGCCATCAATAGACCATTGAATAAGGCTTCATTGAAAGACATCATGCCTTGATTTTGTGCAAATTGAGCATATTGATAAATACCTAGTATACTAAGTATAGTGAATAAGGTCATCAACCATGTGGTTGCTGATTCATATTGTTTCAATAAAATCGTTTTAGGGAAATTAAATACATGGTCATTTAGTTCATGATTTTCTATTGTTTATTTAGTTGTGTGATATTGCATGATTGTTGCATATAAATCATTGAATGATTGTTTTGATAGATAATAACAAACCATTGTTTTTGCCTCTTTTGAAGAAGAGAAAACCAAATAACGATGCGTATATAAAGGCAAAAAATTAAGGCGTTGGACAATGATTTTAGGTTGAACCAACCATTCATCATGATCAAATGAAGCCAATACACGACCTCTCCATTTAAATAAAACAAAAGTTGATGTGACTTCAACATGTGTTTGTTCAAACACCCACACAAACACAAAACTTAATCCAAGTAAGATAACTAAGATAATCAAGCCTACTGAATTGATCCACCCTTCAATAGATAATGGAACACTAAGTAATCCTAGTAGACATATCGCAACAACATCAACCACAACACCTAGGCGACAACCACCCATTAGTAGTTGAAGTGGATGACTCTTGAATGTTTTATTCACTATATCGTTCTAACCCCCACCATAATGGCAATAATTCTTTTAATGTGATGGTTTCTCTAGTTTCATAATCAACAAGAAACTCAATATCTGCATTGGCAACATCTAACTGATACAAAAACTCACGACATGCACCACAAGGGATACCACTACCATCACCATAAGGCGCTTTGTCCCGACATGTGAGAATACGTTTGATTTTAGTTTGGCCTGAATTAGCATACATATTGAGTGCTGCGACACGCTCTGAACAAAGGTTCAAAACGCCTGAACAACTTTCTATACAAAAGCCAACAAAGATTTCTCCATTTTCACATTCAATGGCACTCACAACATGGTGCGCATATATAAATGGGCTCACTTCTCTTGGTTGATACTGATCTTTTATTTTATTATACATTGTTTCCCAAATATCCATTATTATGCCTCTTTTCTATGTTTTTTTAAAGCTTTGTTACAAGCATAAGACATGGGTTATTTTTATCCCAAAGGGATGGAAATACTTCCAATGGTATAAACCCCATTTTCAAATAAAACTGACGTGTTTGTTGATACCCTTCATGATTAACTGAATCAGCAAGGGTTTTAACTGTTAAATATTGATACCCATCACGAGTAAGATCTTCTTTCATTGTTTTAAACAAGCGTGTACCAATACCTTGATGTTGATCATCTTTTAAAACACCCATAACATATAGTTCCATGGTTTGAGGTGTTTGTTTTTTACATGCAATAAATCCAACTGGTTTTTGTTTATTAAAACAAGCATAGAAAGGCATGATTCTTACATCATTTTGATAACTAGTGATTGCAGATGGCATACCAAACCATTCAGGTAATGCTTGGAGTATGTTAAGACAAATAGCTGATTTCAATTCAGGTTCATCAATGCATTTAATTGTATAATCCCCCATTAACTACTCCCCCTATTTTATCATAGAAGCATGTGAAAGCATGTTTGAATTGTCATTGATTGTTTCAAGACATATAAGACATTAAATTAATCCTACTTCTTTCATTCTTTGTTCATTGATAAAACGAACCATACATGTTTTCCCTGACTTAAATCCATGTTTTTTATAAAAAGACTCTTTCCCTAAAGAAGCATACAAGATAAGATTTAAATGACCTAGTCCATCTAGAAGCTCATCCATTAACCTTTTACCTAGTCCATATCCCTGATATGTCTCTTTAACAACGACATCGTACAAAGCCCCTTGATAAGCCCCATCACTGATGATTCTACCACAACCAACTAATTCATCTCCATCAAAAAGAAACACCACACGATAGCTATGTTCAAAGGCATTTTGATGAAGTTCAGGGGTGTATGTTCCCATACCAACACTTTTAAGCAAGTCCATAAGTGTTTCCCAATTGATTGATTTACAATCATGTTTCACGATTAAATTCATATAGCCCTCTTTGTAAATGATTGTAAAAATCATTTACCTTTCATGATTCTTCTTGTTTCTCAAACAAACCTTGATTAAAACAAAGTATACCATTTTAATGCTTACAACAACATTATTTCACGTCAGTAGAAATAGACATTGTGTATTTAAATGATGAAATCGAAGTACTGTCAGTACTATCAAAGTAATACTTAAAACGATAACCTGCTACATCTTTATCAATTAAATAAGTCGTTTCAGACTTAAAAGTAAATGTATTTGATTCATACACTGATAATCTAAAAGGTTTATCAGCATTAACTGCTCCTAGTTCATCAATAAATTTACTTGCATTTTCCTGACCAGTATAAGCAACAATCATTCTTCCAAATATTTCTGAACATTTTTTTTGTTCATTAAGGTTTTCTTTTTTAGCAGAATTTATATCATATTCTTGTTGCACAGTTGAAATTGTATTTGTTATACCATCATAAGTAATTAAAATTTGACAATACTTAATATCCGATTCAAGATCATAAAATAAATTCAACCTTGTTAACATGCCTTTTTCATCTTTTTTCTGAAGAAGTTGCATAAAGCTCATAGTCATCTAAATCGATACTTTCAATCATGTATGTTGCTGCTTCGTCCCCTGATTTAAAAACTTTTAAGTCTGGTTTAGTCGTTGATCCTTTACCAGAACTACATGCTGATAAAACAAACAATAAAGACAATACACTTAAACCTATTCTTTTCATAATCCCCTACTATCCCTTTCTTTTACGACAATCATATCACTGTTTGTAGAATATAATCGCAAACAATCATTTGAATTGTCAATATGTAAGTGCTTTAGAAATACACTTAAAAACAGTTTAACATGAAGACTGGATTTATACAACAACAAATATACAACCTATCTCATAATCAACTACTAACTGAAAATCAGGTAATGAGTTTCATGATTTCATCGTAATGAGATTGTTGAATATTTATTTGTTTATTAGTTTAAATGTTATACCTAAACAAAGCACTTGAAAAAAAGCATCCTTAAGATGCTCGTTCTTTAATGGTTACTTTGACTATGTCTCCTGGTTGTTTCTTGATTTTAGCACGAATATCTTTTCGTATACCGATAATATGACATGGTGTCTTCATTACAACCAAACTACCTTGATATGGTTCTCCATCAAAGGTTGCAGTGACTTTAACTCTTCCTTTACCAAATAGTTCTCTAACATTATAAGGGAATTCAATATATGCACCATCTATGTCTGGTACTTTTTTTATTTCTGCTTCAAATTCATAGATATTTTCATTCATAATCATCACTGTCCTTTTACATGATTTAAGTATGTTGATAAGCTTCGTATTCTACTTTAGTTTATCATAAAATAATGTGGATGAAAATGGTTTATGAAAGAGATGTGATTGTACTGGTTTATTTGTATAGTTCAATAAATGTAATATTGGAATAAATTATTCGAGTAATTCAAATTAAAAGTGAATGGTGATTTATCTATCTTTCAGTCATAAAATATTTTGGTAGAAAATAGTCGGACCATTTAAAATGACAAACTTTGCATAATGGCTAACTTCAGATTAACAGACAATATAGCATCAATCCCTTTCTTAAATTAGTCGCTCCTCAGATAAGATATACAAGTTTGATAACATTGACATCAATCATTTATCATTGCCCTTAATACAAGAGATAAGCACTTTACTTCTGACTAATCAAACTCAATGAGGTAGCCATCTAGATTAAACTATGTCCTTTTGATTGAAAAATCAGGAGTATAATTGACATAGTTTATGATGTTTGTTTTAATCGTTATTTATGGTTATAGTATGCCTCAATAGTCTAGAAACTCAATCGCTGGTCCTAATATTTTATCAAAATATATTTCATACTTAATAAATATTGTCTTGTGATACGAACATCATACCCTTTGGTACTTACTTTTATGCTAGTAAGTGATTAATATTGATACATCAAAAAACCCATTGCCAAGTCATTTTTTCGAGATGCAAAATGGGTCTCATTAGATGCTCTTAATCCACATGTAAATGTATACTAGTCATTTTACTTTTGAATAAATTCTCCCACGCAGAGGAAAATTCTTCGAAAGTAGATCATACTTTAGTGAAATAATCAAAAGAAATCTTTCAACAATGCTAACTAATTTACTTCATCTCCAAAAACTACTCCTTATTATACTTACTATTAAATATTTGTTGATGATGATTTTCTAAATACTTAAGCCTTGAAGGAGTTAAAACTGAAGCGTCTAGTCTATAACCGAATCTATTTGCATCATCTATGAAATCTTTTCTTACATCTTTTGAGAAGATTGGTATACCTTCGTTATCAAATGTCATTTTATGTTTATCAAAATATTGGTCTTCATCACCAGGTTTAAGCAATATTGCATTGTTAGGGTCATATGCAGAATCAAAATCCCAATTACTAAGAGCACTTGCTGAAGCATATATATGAGAGACCACAAGCGATTCAGATTCTTGTTTAGAGTACCAACTTACTCTCTTATTATAAACTCTTATCGTCTCTTCGATAACAGCTTTTTTCATAACACCAAACCTATACGTATCCCTAGTCACATCTGTATTTACTGGTAAGAACAAGCCTGCGTCTTCAGCCAAGCATAGGACACGGTAACGAGTATGATTTACATTATCAGTTTTAATTATAACCTTAAATAAATTCATTTTAGAAAGAATTGAAAAAAAATGGGACAGTTGATTATACTTACGAGACTTAAAATCAATGTGCGACACCCAACGCTCACTCTCCAATATCTCTTTCTCAGTAGCATACTTTTTGTTTAATGGATCTATTTTCATTATTCCCAGGAGTTCATCACTAGTTAAATACTTCCCTTCTCTGTTGATAAGTGTATTGACAATATACTTTATTTGATTTTCTTTAGAATTATCAATTGTTTGGGAAGAATTCAGTGATGCATATTCATATACGATATCCGAAAAAATTCGACTTCTCTCTTCACTTGATGTCATATCGCTAATATATGTCTTTGTGGCTTGCGGATACCCTTGCAAATAAGGTTTAATAAACCCTAGTTTAATAAAAGTATTTATTTGTTTTCTAGTAGTGAGCCCTGTTTCATCATCATTTGGAAATACAGCTTGAATTGTTTTTTCTAGTTCCTTTTGAAAAACAATTTTAGGGTTTAATCTTTTAGGACTTTGCAACAGTTCATCCTTAGACTTATTTGCGAGGTCGTACTTATCAATATGTTCAACAATTATCCTCAATGTTCTAATAAACTTCACACCTTTAAAATTTGTAAAGGCAAGAGTACTTTTTGTATAATTTTCATACTTTTGATTCTTAATAACTCTCTTTCTTGCATTATATCTTGTTTGATTACTCATATCATTTCTCCTTTTTATCATTATATCATAGCACATACAGAATGTGAATCTAGTTTTTTTATGAAATAGAGTATGTCTCAAATAATATAATGTCTCAATATACCAAGATGGATAATGTCCCAAATAAATTATACATGTACTTCTAAAAAAAATAGGAGCAATATGAGAAAGATTGAACTAAGAATGTTTGAAGAGGAAAAATATCAAGTTTTTAAAAATTTGTTGATTCTAATGGTAACAAAAAAACTGCTGCTTGTAAGCTTGGCTGTTCAATCAACATATTCTCTCTCCTTAAGCAACTCGTCATAAACAAAAAAACTTAAGCCTGTTTAACTCAAGAAAAGGAAGCTACTTT
>CAZWEF010000089.1:4884-6780 GCA_964632125.1 uncultured Erysipelotrichales bacterium | reverse complement strand
TAATGCAATAGGAGCATGGGGACATGGATTAGGGGCTTATGCTGTTTCAGGTAGATCAAATGGTATCAGTAATGCAATTTCATTTGAATTTGACACGTATTCAGATACATATGATATTGGGACTGGGGATTTAACTAGAGACAATGCCCACATGCATACAGCTTTTGTAAAGCCAACCGATCCTAATGGTTATCAAAAGCATTATGATGTTAAACTTATTGGAGCTTATAATGATGAAAATGGTAGCATCTTATCTAGATGGGTACCGTTTAATGCAACATGGTCGCCAAATGAAGATGGATCAGGCGTTATTACGATTACTTTAAACAATGTTCAATCTAGTTATTACATTGCAGATTATCTATCTTATTTTGGAGGAGATTCAGTATACTTTGGTTATACAGCAGCAACTGGAACTGGGTATGAGATGCACGCAATCGCTTTAAATAAAATGCCAACAACTTATTTCATGCATTTTGATTTAAATGCCACAGACTTATCAAATTATACCATTGACTCTCAAAGTATTGATACAGGTAACCTTGCAACACCAGTTACAGTGCCTGCACGTAACGGTTATGAATTTCTTGGATGGAATACAGCACAAGATGGATCAGGTTTGATGTGGGACTTTGATACAATGACTATGAACAATGAAGATATTACCGTCTATGCTCAATGGAGAGCACTTAATTACGCATTGAGTTTTGATTTAAATAATCACGGTGGTGTTGCACCAGAGACACAATCTATTGCTTATGGTAATCTTGCAACAAGTGTACAGTCGCCTGAATCTGAAGGATATGCGTTCTTAGGTTGGTCATCAACGCAAGATGGCACAGGAACAATGTGGGATTTTGCAACCAATACGATGCCAGCGAACAATGTTGTATTATATGCACAATGGCAAGCTATTGAGTACACATTGAGTTTTGATCTTAATCAAAAAAGTGGTGATGTGCCACTTACTCAAAGCCTTTTGTTCAATGAAAAAGCAACAAGTGTTGAAAATCCAGTTGCTGAAGGTTATGTCTTTAAAGGTTGGAACACACAAGCTGATGGTAGTGGCTTGACATGGGATTTCAACACAACAACAATGCCAGCAAGTGATGTGACATTGTATGCCCAATGGGAAAGAGATACTTATGTATTGCATTTTGACATGAATGGGTCAAACAAACAAGCACCTGTTGATCAAACACTCGCATATGAATCAAAAGCAAACACAGTTGTGGAGCCAACAAGAGATGGATATGTCTTTAAAGGTTGGAACACACAAGCTGATGGTAGTGGCTCAACATGGGATTTCAACACAGCAACAATGCCAGCAAGTGATGTGACATTGTATGCCCAATGGGAAAAGATCAATAGTTCAACAAAGCCTAACGATTCAACAAAACTACCAGAAACAGGAGAACCAAGTCAAACAGGTATCGCTTTGTTAGCAATTTTTAGTGGCTTAGTGTTATTAAAAGTTAAGAAAAAAACTGTATAAAATAAGCATCATGTTCAAAGCTTACTTCTAAATGAAAAACACACATCAAAAATTGATGTGTGTTTTTGTTCATAATGTTAGCCGTAATAAGTGATACGATCTTTAAACTAACAATGACATTCACGGTTTAGAGCTTGGTAAAATACCACATCATTAACAATATTAAATAACTAGTTAAGTTGTTTTAGAAACAAAGTAATGTTAAGAATGGGGACATGCTATTGACACACTCAAAGTATTATACTACAATAGGAGTAAATTAAATAACGAACACATAGGAGGTAGAAATGAAAAAAATTATTCTAAGTTTATTGGTATTTGGCTTAATGTTTGGATGTACAACTAGAACAGAAGATAAGAGTAAACATTATGAAGGAAAGAGCTTAGAACAACTTGGGTTA
>CAZWEF010000089.1:0-4784 GCA_964632125.1 uncultured Erysipelotrichales bacterium | reverse complement strand
AACAGAAGATAAGAGTAAACATTATGAAGGAAAGAGCTTAGAACAACTTGGGTTAGTAGAAGAGGATGTCGTATTTGGTGAGCAATATCAACTTACTGGTAAAATAACATATCCTAAAAACCTCAATCAGCAAACACCTGCAGTCCTTTTGGTACAAGGCATGGGACCTGCTGATATGAATCAAACAATGGGTCCTACCGAAATGATGAAAGACTTAGCTTATGGTCTTGCATCA
The DNA here is from genome assembly GCA_964632125.1 of uncultured Erysipelotrichales bacterium. Taxonomy (GTDB): domain Bacteria; phylum Bacillota_I; class Bacilli_A; order Erysipelotrichales; family CAZWEF01; genus CAZWEF01. Next base: position 4,549 of record CAZWEF010000089.1, on the reverse strand, counting down.
CAAGGGATGATTGTGATGCGATTTGATAAACGAACTTATCTATATGGTAGTGAAATGGAAAAAAGCCCTGAGTGGGTAAACTTCACTTACAAAGAAGAAGTAGTTGATGATGTTTTGCTTGCAAAAGAAGTCTTGACATCATTTAAGTATACAGATAAGGACCATGTATTTATGGTTGGACATAGTTTAGGTGGTACATTGGCGCCAGTAATTGATCAAGAATCGCCATTTACAGGGTTAGTTATGTTAGGAGCAACGCCAAGTAAAATCACTGATATTGCAATTACACAAACTGAACGATTTATTGAAAAAACAAAAGATGAAACTTCGATTCAAGCAATGCAAGCTGATATAGATTCTTTTAAAGAACTTCAACTTATGTCCATGGAAGAGTCAAAAACCATTTCAATTTATGGTATTTATGGCTATTACTTTAAAGTGCTCGATGAATTGGATTCATTGAGTATCTTAAAAAGTATGAACAAGCCTGTGTTAATCCTTCAAGGAAGCGCAGACTTCCAAGTGTTTCCTGAAATGGGCTATGATCTATACAAACAAGCATTAGGTTCAAAAAAGAACTTTGAATTCCATATGTTTGAAGGACTGAACCATCTATTTATGCCAACGACTGGTCTTGGCACAAGAGAAGAGTATGAGCATCCTGCACATATCAATCAAGAAGTTATCGATTCTATTTCTGATTTTATTTTATCTCATTAGTTTAAGAAGCCTCGACAAAAGTCGAGGTTTTTTTATAGAGTTATTTGGTAAATTTTTTTGATGTGATTGTTGCATGAGTAATAAAAATGCGTGAGAAGGAGGTAATCATGTATTAATCTACATAAGCATATACGATAATTCAATAATAAATTATTGTTTATCGATAAATAGTTATTGATAAACAAGAAAGAATATGCTATAGTATCCACAAAGGAGGCACACAATGAAGAAACATCTTAAATGGTTTTTACTTATTTTTCCAATGGTATTTGTGGTAATACCTATTTTTGCCGGATCAAAGTTTTTAGTACATACATTTGATTATATCAATATCTACAAACATGTCAGTGATCGAAAAGTAACAATGGACGAATATGTCATCATCAATCATTGCAACGACCCATGCATCCAAATGTTGACAAAAGATCAATATGCGCAAATCAATGTCTTTTTATACAACCAGCTCATTATCAAACAAACAGCTTATTTAGGAAGAGATGCACTCGTAATAAATGGTTTTCAAGGATCGTATAATTGGGGATATGATGAAGAAGCTTCTTTGTATGCACTTAGCAATGAACATTTTACGACAATCTTGAATGACATGATCATGCTCAACCCAACTATTGAAGAAAGGAAAAAACTGATAAAAGAAGCAGATCATATTGGATTAAAATTAGATGTTGTTTCACTTACAACTTATGTACAAATAAATTATCTAAATCCATTACTCATTGAACTTGCTGTTGTTGTCGGATTAGTGTCTATATACGTAATCATGACTGCTTCAGTTATTTACATGATAAAGAAAAATGACCATTAAATTATTGAAGTGTAAGTGGTATCTTATCCTTATATTAACTATAAGTGCGATTGTTTTTAACTTTAGTATTTGGTACGCTGCAAACTCGGTAGCCTATCACCAAAGAACAATGATGTCTTTTAACTCAAAACAAAGTCAAGATATCTACATCATCTTAGAATACATTGACATACCTAATGGTGGAAAAATTAATGAACCACCTGGAGCAGATCAAATCCGTTATACATTGCAAAAAGAACTCGTATCAAAAGGGAAGGGCTATTTGGGTATAGATGCTTTAAAGATGGATGAAGAACTCATTAATATTGATATGACGTATTTTTCAAATATGTTTGAACTAGAAAGTTATCAAGCACTCAAAAGTCTTGTGTTTAAGGACTTAACAAAGCAAGAAATTGTGTCATTCAATCAGTCATCAAAACAACTTGGCATCTCTCAAGAAATAGTGTCACTGTCTGAATACTACAACCATAGTTATTTGTATCCTACACTTTTGTTTGTGGCTAAAGTATTGTTGATTATGCTAGGGTGCTTGTCGATTGTTATGTTGATGATTCATCAATTAAATAACTATATATCTAAGCAAACAAACGATCACGATTGTAAACGACAACTGTTTAGTTACTTGATGGTTTTGATTGTTCTAAGCATGTTGTTTGTATTGGCTAGTACGTCATTTTTACATAGAACTGTATTCGTGGTTGATGCGCTATTCCTAATAACACCTAACTTAGTGGTTATTGGATTGATCTCGCATTACTTTAATAAAAAATACTAATTTATGGATATGAGGGATACAAAATGAAAGGGCTATGATATAATTAGGTAAGGAGGGGTATATAATGAAAAAACTAAGCCTCATATTGCTTTGTTTATTGCTTGTTGCATGTGGGACAACAAAACAAAAAGAAACAAACAAAGAAACTGAAAATAAAAAAGAAAAACCAGTACAAACAATTGTCACAGCTTTGCCAAATCAAGATAATCTATTGGGTATTTGGGAATCCAACCAACAATATTATGCAATCACGACAAACAACAAAGTGACACCAATGAGTGAATCAATTATTATTAAGGGATTAAATGACAATCGATACTATACAATAGACCAAGCTCGATTGAATCAGTCATTAACCCAACCTTTAGACATGAATAAATCATTGGTCTATTATGATCAGGGCATGATCATTATTTTAAATCACCAAGAGACAGAGAGTACATTTAAAAAAACAGTGGTGGGGATAGAAACAATCATTGAAATGAACATCAAATCAGTACCATATATTGATATCTTACCCGAAGTTTCTAAAGATGGGTTCTATCAAAATCCTGGTGTCATTGACATCAGAAATGGTCAAATTTTGTACAATGCATATGCTTATCTAACAACCGATGCTGGCTATTTTAAACAAATTGATTTGTATGCATATGACATCAAACAAGACACCACAACACTTCTTGATTCAAAGCAATTTGAACAAGGCGGTAAAGGTGGTGTGTGGATTGGAAGATATTTAGCTAAAGTGCAAGATCGTTTTACCATAAACAATGTACCTTATTTCTACAGTCCTGCAAATGGTACTAACATCCGCGTTGAAAATCAATTAATGGAAACCATTGAATGGATGAGCAAAACTGATTCAGGTCAGTTTATTAATCGATACTTTCTTGAGCAAAGTGATAATCTATATAGTGCATCAAGAAATCAATTAAATATTGATTTTGTTAAGCATGCACAAGATGGAACATCTGATATTAAACTATCCGTTCCCATTGTTGAGAATAGAAATTATGGACAAATTAAAATAGTTTATTTAAACAATACTTATTACGGGCTGTTTGCAACAGGTATTGGAAATTTTGATACAGGTGTTGTTGATGATTTTCAATTACATGTAGTCAAACTTAATTTCGATGCCATGACAATTGAAGAAAAAAGCATAACATTACCTGGTGATGGCACATTTATTGATTTATCGATGAGTTATTAAAGGTCTGATTATTCAGACTTTTCTTGTTTAAATAACCGTTATTGGCTATAATGAATCAAGGGAGTGAAACAATGAAAGAACTAACAATTACAAAGATGCTTCAATGTCAATATGCGCTGTGGGAAAAACATCAAGACTCGTGGGGTGATATGACCCCTAATAGTGCTAGAAATTCCTTGTTATGGATGATTGAAGAACTAGGAGAGGCAATTGCCATCATTAAAAAACGTGGTGAAGAAGATATCATGCATGACCCACAATTAAAAGCACAGTTTACTGAAGAACTAGTTGATGTTTTTATGTATTTTCTAGATGTGTTAAATCGTTATGAAATCAGTGGTCAAGATTTTAGTGATGCATATGAACATAAAAACAAAATCAATCAAACAAGAGATTTTGAAACACAGCATCATCATTATAAAAGAAACTAAGCATGGGCTAAATTAACATAAAACGCTTTGTTTGATATGGTTTATCTAAATATAAGCAAACCATTTAGAAAAGTGATAAGGAGAAAACATGTGGGACTTAATAAAAGAAATAGGATTCATTAATTATATGCGAACTTATCCACTTAACCCAATTTCGTTGATATTGAGTGTTGTTGTGATTGGTACAATTGTATTGACTGTAAACGCTAAAGTTAAAAAGAAAAGAGCAAAATTATACTTAAAAGAAAACCCCAATGCGACCATCTTAGTATTTGGAAAGCAACATGTGGGGCATACTGATTATGGTGACAACATTCGCATAGTCAACTTAAATGAACAAAAGGCTCATTGGTTTTTTTATAAACCACAAGTACCTGCTATTTACATCAATGAAGGAACAAATACAATAGAGCTTTACACAGAATGGGCAAGAAAGTCAGGGCCTGTAATTAAGCAATATAAAAGTCCAGTTACGTCCATTAAAATTGATATTGAGCAGGATAAAATTTATTATTTAAGTTATTGTATTTCGGTTCTATACTAATTTAGTGGGTAGTAGAAAATTTGCATAAAAAAAGGAAATC
>CAZWEF010000088.1:0-6781 GCA_964632125.1 uncultured Erysipelotrichales bacterium | reverse complement strand
CTCTTTTTTATTTAGGTCAAGTTCTTTCTTTTTGACTCATAAAATGATAAACTGATAGAGAGTGAAAGAGGTGATAACATGACACGTCTTCAAGTTAAAGAAGTACGTAAACGATTCAATTTTTTGTTGCTTGCAGGTACAAAGCAATCATTAGAACGTGAAATTCATGTACCTGAGTTAAATCGACCAGGATTTGAGTTGTGTGGGTTTTATACACAAACTGATTTACGAAGAATGATTATTTTAGGGGATAAAGAAATTTCGTTTATTCGAACATTAGATGACGAAACATTAGAAGAACGTTTTCGATTCTTAATGGGTGAAACAACACCAGCCATTGTGATTGCACGTGGATATGATTGTCCTGAAGTGGTTAGACGACTTGCCAATGAACTTAATTTTCCAGTATTGGGGACTCCCCTTCCAACTGGCCGTATCTTTATTGATTTGATTGGTTATTTGGATGCAAAAAAAGCGCCATCTACGATTATGCATGGGGTGTTTTTAAGTATTTATGGACGTGGTATTTTGATTAAAGGTGAGAGTGGTATTGGTAAGAGTGAGGTTGCGCTTGAACTGATTAAAAAAGGGCACTTGTTTGTCGTTGATGATAATGTTGAATTACTTCGAGTACGACAACAACTGATTGGGGTGTCACCGCCATTAATTAAAAACATGTTAGAGATACGTGGTATTGGTATTATTGATGTTGTGAGTATGTTTGGTGTGAGTTCAGTGTTAGAACAAGATAATGTGGACTTTATTATTCAACTTGAGCATTGGAAAAATGATCGAACTTATGCACGTGTTGGTATTGAAGAAGATCGCATGTACGAAGTTATTTTGGGTGTTAAAGTGCCTAAATTAATTATTCCAGTAAGTAGTGGTCGTAATATTGCAGAAATTATTGAAGCAGCTGTTATGAACTTACGTTTAAAAGAAACAGGTGTTGATAGTGCAAAAGCATTTGCACAGCGTATTTATGATTCACTTAAACAAAGAGGAGACGAGTAATGATTGAATTTTTTCCTAGTTTTAGTACATTTGTAACAATCTTTGGGGTATCTATTCAATGGTATGCCATTATGATTATTACAGGTGCTTTTATTGCATATGCAATAAGTGAGCATAATTTTAAAAAGAGTCCTTTTTATCAAAAAGAATTACTGAGTGATTTCTTTTTTAAAGTGATGTTGATTGGTATTGCAGGGGCAAGACTTTGGTTTGTGATTTTTTATGACTTAGGTTTTTATTTAAGTCAACCACTTCAAATATTAATGATTAGAAATGGTGGTCTTGCAATCCAAGGTGGTGTTATTGCAGGTGTCATCTTTGCTTATTTTTATTTTAAGAAACACAAATTACCATTTTTACAAATGGCAGATATGATTGTACCAAATGTTCTAGTTGCTCAAGCTTTAGGGCGTTGGGGTAATTTCTTTAATCAAGAGGCTTTTGGTCAAGTGACAACCCTTGAGGCGCTTCAACGTCAAATGATTCCTTCTTTTATTATCAATAAGATGTATATAGATGGCGCTTTTAGACAACCAACATTCTTATATGAGAGTCTTTTGAATCTTGTTGCATTTGTTTTGATTGTATTTGTCATTAAGAAATGGAAAAACAAAAAGCATGGAGACCTTGCAGCAAGTTATTTTATTCTTTATGGTATCATTCGTTTCTTCGTTGAAGGGCTACGTTCTGATAGTTTAATGCTTGGTCCTATTAAAATGGCTCAATTAACAGCAATTGTGCTGTTGCTTGGGGGTGTAGGATTAATGATTTTTGTTAGAAAAGAAAAGAAACAACCAGTTGTATTATTTGACTTGGATGGGACTTTAATTCATACCAATGATTTAATCTTTGAATCATTTAAACATGTGTTTAAAACATATAAACCAGACTATGAATTAAGCGAAGAAGAGTTAATTAGTTTTTTAGGACCTACTTTAAAAGAAACGTTTATGAAGTATTTTGAAGATGACATGATATCAACATTAATAGATGCTTATCGTGATCATAACTTATCTCATCATGAAGCGTTTGTTTATGTTTATCCTGGTGTGATTGAGACATTAAAAGAATTAAAAGAAAAAGGGTATCGTTTAGGTGTTGTCACAAGTAAATTCAGAGATTCAGCAAAGCATGGCATGGATTTATTTGAATTGAGTGATTATTTTGATGTCCTTATTGGTCTTGACGATGTTCAACACCATAAACCAGATCCTGAAGGAATATTAAAAGCGATGGACATATTGGACACTAAAAAAGCAATCTATGTTGGTGATAACCCAAGCGATATGATGGCAGCAAAAGCAGCTGGTGTTCTAGCAGTGGGTGTAGAATGGTCAATGAGAGGTGCACAATCTTTGCGTGATGCGGGTGCAGATGTTATCATTAAAGAGATGAAAGACGTTTTAACTTTGGAGGTAAAATAATGCATGATGTTTTAATTATAGGTGCAGGTCCTGCAGGCATGAATGCAGCGATTTATGCAAGTCGAGCTGGTCTTGATGTTGTGATGCTTGAAGCTGGGGCACCTGGTGGTAAAATGATGTTGACAGCAGAGGTAGATAACTGGATTGGTACACCTAATGTGACTGGTCCTGAACTTGCTTTTAGCATGTATGAACATTCTTTAATGTTTGGTGCTAAACATGTTTATGGTAATGTTGTAAGCATTGAAAAAAAAGAAGATACATTTTACGTATCTTGTGATGATGGACAAGTATATGAGAGTTTAACTGTTATTGTCGCAACAGGAACAAATGAAAGAAAACTAGGCATTCCAGGAGAAGAACCATTCTATGGGAAAGGTGTTTCTTACTGTGCAGTTTGTGATGGTGCATTCTTTAAAGATCAACCAATTACTGTTATAGGTGGTGGAAATTCAGCGCTTGAAGAAGCAATGTACTTAACTAAATTTGGTTCAGTTGTCAACGTTGTGATTCGTCGTGATGTCTTTAGAGCAGATCGAATCATTCAAGAACGTTTGCTTTCAAACCCTAAAATTAATGTGATTCGTAAACACATTCCAATCGAAATAACAGGTGATCAAAAGGTTCAAGGTATTGTACTTGAGCATGTTGAAACAAAAGAACGTATGTCAGTAGAAACAGCCGCTGTCTTCCCATTTGTGGGACTTGACCCAGCAACAGGATTTTTAGCGTCATTAGGGGTTTTAAATCAAGAGGGTTATGTTGAAGTCAATGCGCAAAAAGAAACAAAAATAAAAGGATTATTTGCAGCAGGTGATGTATGTGCAGATGCCTTTAGACAAATCGCAACAGCTGTTGGTGATGGTGCAACTGCAGGACAAAATGCTGCTCATTATGTTGATTTAATCAAAGGATAGGTCGAGTATGACCTTTTTTAAAATGGAGGAAGATTTATGGCAATCTATGTAAAAAACAAAACCACACATCAAAAATACCAACACATACTTATGGCTGCAGGTTGGTATGAAGGACGCAATGAAGACGTCTTGCCATTTAAGCAATATGCAAACCAAACATCCGTAGCATTCTCTGAAGCCATTCGTAGCTTTTTGGCATCTTACTCAAACCTATCAACAGCTTATTTAGGGTTTGAAAGTAGTGACTCAAAAGCTGGTTTTGATTTTACGTTTGATTTATCAGTTGAAACAGCTAAAAAAGTACAAAGTTGGAGTGACTTTAAAAGTATCTTAGGTTTTGCAAAAGAAAAAGTTCTATGCATTGGATTGTTTGGATTTTATTATCCTGGGGTGTGTGCAATCGGTGCTTCAGGACAGATATACATCAAACATGATTATACTGATACAGTCCAAATGTGCTCAACGATGTTTGATTGTATTGCGTTAGAACTAAAGCATCATGATGATTTGGTCTTTGTCTCATTTGAACAAGAGATGTGATGGCGTATTCAATGATCTATTTGTTATGACAGCAAAGTCATCCTCAACATACTTACTATCTTGTGCTTAATCAATCGAAATATCTAGTTGATCTAATATCATTAAAATAACACATAAACAATTATCAAGTGAAACATTAGCTGTGTATCGATTATCATTTTGATATCTAATCCAGACTTTTTTTGTATAATCAAAACTTTGAATTTCGCCAATAATTTCTTTTGCATCTTTTAACAATTCGAGTGAGTTGCGCTCTCTAGAAGTGTTGAGAAGTGCAAGTGAAAGTATGCCCCACCTTATTTCATCATGTTTTAGTTTGTAGAGCATATAAACATCATAAAAATCACGAGCCCTAGTCGTTGTAATATTTCTACTTAGAATAGTTTCAATTTTTTCAGCTAAGATTGTTTCTAGTGGATATGCTTTCAAATGGATACTTCGATTCTCGAACATTAAAGCATAGGTGTAATCAACATGACTTGGAGTGATAATATCTCCTGTTGTTATATCAATTTTAAGAGGTACACGAGTTTTATTTATACGAGCCATCATTGATGTTGAAAAATTAAAGTAAGCATCGTCTATTCTAATTGGCTGTATGCCATTGATTTCGAAAACGACCCCATCATTTAAATCAATCGTTACGATATCTCTTATCATACTTTCAACAAAATAATCAGTCAAAGGTAGCCCAACAATTGTTGCATCCATATCCATAGTTGTTCGCTCTTTGACGCCAATCATAGAAGAAATAAGTAGGCCGCCTTTTATAACAAAATAGTTTCGATATTCTGAAATGGCTAATCTCTCTAAAAAACGTTCAAACATATAAATTTGTAATACTTCTTGTGCATTCAAATCCATACTTTTTGCAACATTTCTTATCTTTGCCTTTAATTGGTCAATATTGATCATCTCAAAACCTCCATGTATGTTAAAATAACTGCTTCCACTTTTAAGATTTTTGCATATTTCATAAGCCTACGAGTATTGATTTTTGAACTTGAAAAATAAGCTTTAATAGCATCAGTATATATTTGAGCATCAATTTTTTGTTTGTTTTTTATCATATCACAAACTGTTCTTTCCAAATCATAAACACGAATCATTTCTCCTTGAAATGATTTTATTTTGATTGCTCCCAAATCTATGATCTCTTCGCTAACAAAGTGATATTGGACATTTAATTCTGTCTTGATTTTAGAAACATTATAATGATTTGGCATTGTATATGAAATGATATTAGGAACACGATTTGATAATCCATGAAAAAACAGCGCAGTTCCATATGAATAGACACCTTTTGAATATCGTGACTGGAATAAATAGAACGCATCAACATCACAATTTGGACTGCAATAAACACCATGTCTTAGTTTAATCAACTCTTTAGTAGATACCAAATGTTTAATCTGTTCGCTTCGCAATCCTTTTTCTTTTAACTCTCTAGTTGTAAAAATACATTTAGTTGTATCAAATGATAAATGCATAGTCATCACATCCATTTCTTATTGTTTTTCTATACTGATATTATATCATTTTTTCAGTATGAAAAAACAAAAATCTATCAATCTATCTTCGTCTTAAACTTTAAGCCTGTGTTGATTGGTGTTTTAAGCATATGAATTCCTTTGCGTTTGATAATCCAAATAAAGAAATACGTATCAACAAGATAACCATAAAGTACTCTTAGTAACTTGATTAATCAATAATAAAGAAATTAGTTATCTTGTATCAATTCTACGTAAGATAAGTATTTCCTTTATTCAATCAAACTTCTTGACACTACCGTAGCTTCATTAAAAAACACCATCCTAATCAAAAAGGAAATAACTTAAAGTCATTTCCTTTTCTTTTAATATCATTTTTTATATAAATTGCTATGAGTCCCTGTTCTTGTTAATTCAATTATCAATTCTTGATTATAATATCTATAAATTACTATCCAATCAGGCAATAAATGAAATGATCTATGACCTAACCAATCACCTTTTAGTTGATGATCTTTATAGTCGATCGGTAATTCATCACCACATGACAAAATCTTAATTGCCTTTTCTAACAAATTAATATCATAGCCGCTTTTTTGAAGCAATTTAAAATCTTTCTTAAAACGAGATGTATATACAATTTTATAATTACTCACTTTTTAAATCTTTCATTAAATCACTTATATTTTCAAATGTTTTAACATCTTTTAAGTTTTTACGAATTTCTTCGCCTTCTTGAATTGCTAACAGAGTTTCATAACTAGGTACTTCAGTATTTAATGTAATGTTAAATGGTATTTCTTGTCTCATAACCTGATTGCTGCTAATTTGCGGTAAGTGCCACAAAAAAGAATAACCTAAAAGCTAGGGTATCAAGGATTTGATTAAGAAAAGATGACTATTTACCTAAAAAAGGGTTAATCAACTAATCAAATTGATATGATTTATTAGGAATGAATTGGTTGACTAGAATGTTGGGTTTATTTTCGTTATTTTCATAAAAAAGCTATTGATATCGAGAATGAAAAAGGTTACAATAGGAGTTAAGGAGGTATATTATGGAAAAATTCGGATTTGTTGTATTAGACCCAGTTGGATTGCATGCTCGTCCAGCAACTGTGCTTGTAAATGCTGCAGGTAAACATGCAAGTGAGATTAAATTGACTTACAATGAAAAAACAATTAACTTAAAATCAATTATGGGACTTCTTTCAATTGGCGTACCAACACAAGCAAGTGTTGAGATTTCTGCTGAAGGTGCTGATGAAAAAGAAGCTATTGAAGCTTTAAGAAAAGTGATTCAAGAACAAAATATTGGAGAGTAGTTTCACTACTTTCTTTTTTTTAAAGGAGAAAAGGATATGGATATTAAACAAGAGTATTTACGTTGGTTAAA
>CAZWEF010000087.1:0-6856 GCA_964632125.1 uncultured Erysipelotrichales bacterium | reverse complement strand
GTCTTTTTATTATTCTAAAAAGGTGTAGGATATTTTCCCACACCAAATATTATAGAGCCTGAATAAAAGAGCCAAACTCTTCTATCTGATCAATCACGTTTTAGTTTTAACGCTGATTTTAGTGTTCTTTCAGACATAACTGAAGAACATACCCAATTTATTCTACCAATGTTAATACGTTGCAATGGATCAAGTTGTCCCGTTCTTGTTTCGTTACAAGATCACAGTAGTTTAACATTTAATTATGTCGTGAATACCTCAAGCAATGATCCTAATCGTATGTTTACACTTGAGAGTATCGAAGTTAATCAATAAACCCATGTTCTTTCAAAAAAGTATCGGCTACAAGGCGTGGATTACGCTGTAATTCATCTACTTGATAATTTAACTCCAACATTATTTCATTCGTTAAATAAGCCATGAGAGGGTCTAAAACTTGTTGTATTTCAGGATGGTCTTTTAACATTTGTTCACGAACTAGAGGTACAGCGTAGTATGAAGAGAAAAAATTACGATCATCTTCTAACGTAACCAAATCAAATTTTTTAATAAGTGAGTCTGTTGAGAATGCATCGGTTACATCAATCTCATGATTAACAAGTGCTAAGTAGCGTTGACCACCGTTAAGAGCTAATGATTTTTTAAATGTAAAACCATAAGCCTTTGTAAGTCCAAGTAAACCATCTTCACGATTGAGGAATTCAAAGTGAGCTCCAATAGATAATCTATCAGCAATAGGAATTAAATCACTGATTGTTTTAAGTCCGTATTCATTAATAGTATCTTGTCTTAGTGCTAATACATATTGATTATTAAAAGATGAACGACCAAGTACCATTAAGTTATAACGATCATAGAGCTCTTGTTTTGAAACATTATAAGCCTCATCAACATCTTTGATGGATGCCATTTTTAACATATCTGCAATGATTGTACCAGTGTATTCAACATATAAATCGATAGCTCCAGCATTCATTGCCGTAAAGTTTACTTGCGTTCCACCTAAACTTGGTTTTCTAACCACCACTAAATCTGTTTTATTCTCAATAAGTGAAGCAACAAGATGGGTTAGTACAAGTTGTTCAGTATATTCTTTTCCACCAATTACAATCTTATCTCCTTTTTTTGAAGGTGCTGTTGTTTGAAAAAGAAATAATGAACCAATTAATGTTACTGCTATAAAGAGTTTTATTTGATTAGAACGACGTTGTTTTTTAATTGAGGAACGTGATTGATTAAAGGATTTTTGAAGACTGAATGGAGTCACAAGTTTTTCAATTAAACCAAACAAATAATCAATGAATAGAGCCAACATCGACGCCGGTATCGCTCCTGCTAAGATAAGATTCGTATTGACACTGCTAATTCCGGAATAAACTAGATACCCAAGTCCCCCGGCTCCAATAAGAGCTGCTATGGTAATAAGGCCAACTGCAGTTACAGCTGAAATACGAACACCTGCCATAATAATAGGTAATGATAAAGGTAATTCAACTTTAAATAATATTTGCAGTTTTGTAAGCCCAATACCACGTGCAGATTCTAAGATATCAGGATCAACACTATTTATCCCAGTATATGTATTTTTAATAATTGGTAAGAGTGAGTATAGGACAACGGTTACTATCGCTGGTACACGCCCAATTCCAAGCAATGGAATTAAAAAACCAAGAATTGCCATACTCGGAATTGCTTGAACTAAGTTAGAAAATCCTAAAACAGGTTGACTTAGTTTTTTTACATAGCTTATCAGTATTCCTAAAGGTACACCGATGAGTATAGAAAAAAATACAGAAATAAAAGTGAGCTGAAGATGCTCTAAAAACAATTTAAAAATCATAGCATAATCTTGTTGCAAATAACGAATAAAACTATTCAAAAATGACATCATTGATTTCAACTCCTTCCTCTTTAATGTATTGTTGAGATAGAGTAGTAACTAATGTAGACTTTGTTACAATCCCGACTAACACATGATTATCGTCAACAACAGGTAATAATTCAATTGAGGATAAATCAATTGTTTGCATTAAATCAAGTAACGATTGCGTTTGAAGGGCAACATGAATAGGTTGTTTTACTAACGATTCAAGTGCAATAGGCTCATGCAATTGTTTTTGTATGTCCTTAGCACTTACGATACCAAGAAACTTTTGTTTTTTATCAACGATTAGTAAAAAGTTCACGCGTTTGATATGCATGCGATTGAGACATTGTAATAGCGTCATTGACAATGTTCCTACAATCATTTCTTCTGTCATAATATCCTGAATACGAATAAACTCGGGTGATTCCCAAATACGATTCTTTCCAACAAACTGTGAAACGAATTCATTTACGGGATGTTTTAAAATCATCTCAGGAGTATCGTATTGTACAATCTTGCCTTGGTCCATCATACAAATCCGATCTGCCAATTTAATTGCTTCAGTCATGTCGTGTGTAACAAACACAATCGTTTTGCGATATGTTTGTTGTAATTCTAAGAGTTGGTCTTGTAATGATTCCTTGGTAAGGGGATCAAGCGCAGAAAAAGGCTCATCCATTAAGATAATATCAGGATTGGTTGCGAATGCCCGGGCCACACCAATTCGTTGTCGTTGTCCACCACTAAGCTCTACTGGATAACGATCAAGAAACGATTCATCATCTAAACTTACCATTTTCATCAATTCTATGGTTCTAGCATTAATCAATTCAGGTTTCATCTTTTCTAGTTTCATGATTATTTCGATATTTTCTCTAACTGTCATATGTGGGAAGAGACCGGTTTGTTGAATCACATAGCCCATCGTTCTTCTCAGTTTAATCACATCTTGACTTAAGATGCGGGTTCCATCGATTTGTATTTCTCCCTCAGTTGGCTCAATCAAACGATTGATCATTTTTAAAGTAGTCGTTTTACCACAACCACTGGCGCCAACAAGCACAACTAATTCACCAGTTTGGATGGTCATAGAGAGGTGGTCAATCACGACTTTAGATTTGTATTGCTTAACAATGTTTCTAAATTCTATCATAATATTCCTCCTTTTAGTTAGTACAAGCTTAACACTAATATAGGCTCTAAGCAAATTGCAGAGGATGTAAGCACTAAAATAATACACTGATAAGACAAAATAAAGAAAATATATTAGCATCATTGATAGATAAAAGCATATACATCATACTTAAACATGTAGTTATATTCAATAATATGCGAAAAATGTAATGAAACCTCATAGTTAGACAACTGAATCTTATAAACACACTCTAAACTAAAATAATTAACTTAAAAAAGAAAAAACCAATCAATTAAGATTGGTTCATATACTATTAGAATGCATTTCCTTCATAAGCATCAATCAAGATTTGTTTTAAATCCTCAATTAATGGTTGTCTAGGATTTGCTGGAGAACATTGATCTTCATAAGCATTAAATGCTAGGAATTCAAGTTGTTCCATAAACGCTTCTCTATCAATACCAACTTCTTTGAAACTTGTTGGGATATTTAAAGACTTAGATAACTCATAAGTTGCTTTGGCAAGCGCATCAACACCTTGAACAGGTGTTTTAGCATCTAAACCAAGTGAACGCGCAACATCCATGTATTTTTTATCTGCTTGATAATGTGTGTATTTAGGCCAAGTTGAAAGTTTAGAAGGCTGAGTACCATTATATTTAATCACATATGGCAGTAGAATGGCGTTTGCACGGCCATGAGGGACATGGAACAATCCTCCGATTTTATGGGCAAGAGAGTGATTGATTCCAAGGAAGGCATTACCAAATGCCATACCAGCGATAGTAGCAGCATTATGCATTTTTTCTTTTGCTTCAAAATCAGCTGCACCATTTTTAACTGAACGAGGTAAATAATCAAAGACAAGACGAATGGCTTGGAGAGCTAAACCATCTGTAAAGTCACTTGCAAGAACAGACACATACGATTCAATTGCATGTGTTAACACGTCCATACCAGTATCAGCTGCGATGTGAGGTGGTAATGATTTGGCAAGCTCAGCATCAATGATGGCAACACTAGGTGTCAGTGCATAATCAGCTAAAGGGTATTTTTTATTCACTGTTGGATCAGAGATAACTGCAAATGGTGTGACTTCTGAACCTGTTCCTGATGTTGTTGGTACACACACCAAACTTGCTTTGTTTCCAAGTTCAGGATAACGAATTGAACGTTTGCGAATATCAATAAATTTTTGTTTTAAATCATCGAAATTAACTTCAGGATGTTCATACTTCAACCACATCACTTTTGCAGCATCCATTGGAGAACCACCGCCTAAAGCAATGATTGTATCAGGTTTAAAATCAAGCATGATTTTAGCACCTTGATCAACTGTTTGAATACTTGGATCTGGTTCAACATTATCAAATATTTCAACCATCACTTTATTTTGACGGCGATTTAAAACATCCAATATTTTTTGAACATAACCAAGTTGACTCATACCTTTATCAGTCACAATCATGACACGTTCAACATGAGACATGGTTTCTAAATAACGAATTGAATTGGCTTCAAAATAGATTTTCTTAGGTACTTTAAACCATTGCATATTATTATTTCTCCTTGCAACACGTTTGACATTAATGAGGTTAATGGCACCAACATTATTTGAAACAGAGTTTTTACCATAAGATCCACAACCAAGAGTCAATGAAGGCATTAAAGCATTGTATAAACCACCAATTGCACCATGACTTGAAGGTGCATTCCAAATAATACGAATGGCTTCAATGGTTTTACCAAACAAAGTTGCAATGGCTTCATCTTTGGTATGGATTGCAGCAGAATGACCTAAACCATGGAAACGAACCATTTGTTTAGCAAGATCAATGCCTTCAGTAGTTGAAGTTGATTTTAACACAGCAAGTACAGGTGATAGTTTTTCACGAGTAAGTGGTTCATTTGGCCCAACTTCTTTACACTCAGCAGCAAGAATGATTGTTCCCTCAGGGACACTAAAGCCAGCCTCTGAAGCAATCCAAGTAGCAGGTTTACCAACAACGGCAGTATTAAGTTTAGCGTCCATAGCTTGCTTACTACCAGCTTCAACACCAAACATATATTTTTCAAGTAATGTTTTTTCTTTTTTATTAACAAAATAAACACGATGCTTCTCAAATTTACTAACAGCCTCTTGATAGATTTCTTGGTCAAGAATAACCGCTTGTTCACTAGCACAAATCATCCCATTATCAAATGCTTTAGACAAAACAATGTCATTTACAGCTTGATCAATGTTTGCGGTTTTTTCAACATACGCAGGTACATTACCAGCGCCAACACCAAGGGCAGGTTTACCACAAGAATAGGCAGCCTTAACCATGGCATTACCACCAGTTGCAAGAATGGTCGCAATGTTTGGATGATTCATTAAACCATTTGTTGCTTCCATAGATGGGTATTCAATCCATTGAATACAGTCTTTTGGTGCACCAGCTTCAACTGCAGCATCATAAATCACTTTAGCAGCCTCTGATGAACATTGTTGTGCAGATGGATGGAATGCAAAGATGATAGGGTTTCTTGTTTTTAAACTGATTAACGCTTTAAAGAATGTTGTAGAAGTTGGATTTGTTGTCGGTGTAAGACCACATATAACGCCAACAGGACAAGCAATTTCTTGTATACCTGTTAAAGGATCATCATGGATGACACCAACTGTTTTAACCTCTCTCATATAGTCTAAAACATATTCACATGCAAATAGGTTTTTGATGGCTTTGTCTTCAAAAACGCCACGTCCTGTTTCTTTTGCTGCCATTAAAGCAAGTGGCCCATGTTGGTCAATACCAGCTACTGCAGCTTTAGCCACAATATGGTCTACTTGTTCTTGTGTTAATGTTTCAAATGCTTCTAATGCTTTCATACCTTTTTCAACAAGTTCATTAACATGTTGATTAGGATCAATCACGATTTCTTTCATATAAGTCGCTCCTTTCCTTAACTACAAACATAATGATAACATGTTAAAAAAATATTTCAATAGTTATTTTTATAGCATAGTTTACACATAAAATGTAAACGCTTTTGAATTCGTTCACTACTTCACAATGGAATTATGAAGAAATCAAGGCTTTTTTATAACTTCATAGTTGAATTAACACTTAAGATGATAGAGACATACAAAAAGAAATAGAAATACACTTTTAAAGTACAAACAAGTAAACAGAAAAAAATTTAAATATATTTTGGGGATTTAAGTAAAACATGGATAAATGAATGGTGATTGACTTTATCAAATCTAAATGACGGATTGAATACGTACTCACTCAAGACAACTGAAATTAGAGGATTAGGACAAAGATAGAGGTAACTAGACAGTCAAAAGGAAAGATTAATAATAACTGTATCATGATAAAGTTTATTTAAAGAGAGTTTGGTTGGTGCGCATATTCATTGGAAGAGAAAAGGTGTTAAAGCTTATTGAGAAAAGAATTGAATCCAAGTGTTTTGAATTTGAGCGAGTGAGTCGTAAGTTTTTAATGAGAAAGTATCGATTATCAATTCGAGGGATTGTTATCATGGTGCAAAACAAAAACAACAAATGGAGATTGATGTCATGATGAATAATAATGAGGAAATCTTTGCCTTTGAGTGTAAATGAACTTGTGGCAAAAAAAGAAGTTTGAAAGAATTAAGTTGGGGGTTCTTTTTTGAAGAAGGGTTTGAAAACAATATTAATCAAAGTGAATTACAACTGTATTTGGTATATGATTGATACAATGAAATATTTTTAAACTAAGTTTATATTAGATAATTTGTATAATGAAACAAGAGATAGTATAATAAAACAGGTGATAAAATGTTTAAAATTAGAGATATAGAAATAAAAAATAAAGTGGTTGTTG
>CAZWEF010000086.1:0-6869 GCA_964632125.1 uncultured Erysipelotrichales bacterium | reverse complement strand
GAGAGAATTAAAATATTTATGATTTGATTGTCTTTTCTAAACTCTTGCAACAAGTCAATGCCATCAATATAAGGCAAATTCAAATCCAACACAATAAGATCATATTGATATTCATAGTATAAATCCAAGGCCTCTTGACCATCACTTGCTGTATCTACATGAAATGATAGTAACCTAAGACCCTTCGCAAGTGCCTTTTGTAAAGCTTGTTCATCTTCAACAACCAAAATTCTTTTCATTTATATCCCTCCACTCATTTATATAGTTCATTATAACAAATAAAAGTAATCAAATAGTTACTTTTGAAGCAATTTAACTATGATTTAAATCCAATCGGAAAAACAACATGATCTCCCTTTGGATTAATCATTGCAAGATCTTTATCCAACAAGCGATTTGCTGTCATAACGGAATAAAACCCAAATCGACTACGTATAAGTTCCATTGTATCTTCTACTACAGAAATATCCTTTTTGTATTGCCATTCATTAAACAAATCAATTTGTTGGTACTTAGCAATGGGCTCTAGCCCAGTCACTGTAAGGCCAATCGATCTAAGTGGTCGTTTAAAATCATAACTTTTTTCAAGCAACAGCGCTGCACAAGAAACTAAATCATAACTAGAATAAGTCCCCTTCAATAACTTTATTTGACGCGTTGATGTTTGTAGTTGATTGTCCCTAAAACTAAGTGATAAAACATTTCCTTGCAGTTGATGTTCTTTTAAACGAGATGATATTGACTCTGCCAATACTTGAATAACAAGCATTGCTTCTTTAAATGAATTCATATCTTTTTTAGTTGTGATTGAATTACCAATTGATTTAGGTGGCTCTTTGTAATCTTGATGTTTAACAGATCCCCCATCAAGTCCATTTGCAAATCCCCAAATCATGGCGCCTTGCTTACCTAAATACTTAGTTAAAAGTTGAACACTTGTGTTTGCTAAATCACCAATCGTTTTAATTTTCATCAAACGTAGTTTGGTCGTGGTTGCTTGACCAACCATCAATAAGTCACCTACTGGTAGTGGCCACACTTTATCACGAAAATTATCCTCAGTTATTTCAACAAGGCCTGAGGGCTTTATCATATCACTTCCTAGTTTTGCAAACACTTTATTAAAACTAATACCAATAGAAATCGTTAGTCCCAATCTCTCCCATACTGTATCTTGTATTTGTTTTGCTATTTCCATACCAGTCCCAAAAAGCTTTTGTGACTTTGTGACATCACACCATGCCTCATCAACACCAAATGATTCAACATAATCTGTAAACTCACGGTAAATCGTTTTAACTTTATTAGCATAATAAAGATATACTTTCATGTTAGCTTGCTTAACCACTAAATTAGGGCACTTCTTTCGAGCAACCACTAATGGTTCGCCTGTCTTAATACCATATGCTTTTGCTTGATAGTTTTTTGCAAGGACAATTCCATGTCGATCATCTTCACTCCCACCAACAACTAATGGCACCTTCCTAAGTTCAGGAAAAAGCATTTCTTCTATTTGAGCATAACAATTATTAATATCGCAATGTAAAATAACACTTGCCACTTTTATCACCACCAATATCTATATTATTGCAAATATATATTATTTTTGCAATAACTATTTAAATAATATTGCTCATTCAAAATTATCTCATAAACAAAAAAGAGTTCACTGAACTCTAAGATAACTTTAAGGTTGTATTGCATGTAGGACTTCCTTTGGTTGTTTCAATCAATCCCGTTGCCAAGTAGTTTCCCTGTTTAATTGTGATGGTGCCTTTCATATCCTTAGGTAACCAAATACCCATAAAACCGTTACTAAGAGTAGAGATGGTTTCATTGATGATAACATCACCTTGATCATTCATCACAAGAACATCAAATGCTTGATTCACCATTTCACCTCGACATGTCACTAAATTATGACTACCGCATGGATGGGTTTTATTCATGTATGGTGCAATGGATAAATAAAACATTCCTTTTTCTTCTAATATGACTTGTCTTTTCCCATTAGAAAGATAAATACCATCATATTGAACACCTGCATTTATGAGTGTTTTTGGTTCATTTAGTCGATCTTCTAGAGTCGCAACCATTTCTTTTGTAGACATATGACTCAATTCAAATGACTCAAGCATTTCTTGTCCTGTTTTTGATGTCGCTTTTAACACTGAGCCTTCACTTGGCAAAGACATAAAACCACCAATAACCGCCAAAGCCAATGCAACAATCAATACAAGTATTTTTTTATTTTTCACTTCAATCCCCCTAACAAAGTCATATTAACAAATGAATATGGAGAAATCATGGAGCATGATTGAAGCATGTATCAATTGCATCTTTAATTAGCGTAATCGCTTCTTCTTCGTTTGACTTTCTAGATGCCATTGTAACTGTATCGATGTCATATGTATTACGATTCCATCCACCTGAATCTGCAGTAAGCAACATAAATGCATTTTCATAATGATTACTTTGATCAAGAAAATCTCGAACTTGCTTTAATAGACGACTACTTTGAATTGTCGTAAACAAAACAACATAATCCCAATCTTCATATCGAACATCTGGTAAAGCTGTTACATCCATGACTTGAATAAAGATGTGTTCACCTGTGTAAGTCTCTTTAATTGCTTCCATCACATGATCTTTGAATCCTTTTTGTTGTGTTGCAATTAAAACCCTAGGCACATCATTAACATCTTCATTAATTGTATAAGCCTCTACAACACCTTGTGTCTTGATAAGGCGATATATCACTGCTCCTGTACCAAATAAAAGTATTACTACTAAAACACCAATCCATATCTTTTTTGCCATATAGCTCTCTTTCTAGCCCATTCTAAATCGATATCCAATACCCCATACCGTTTCAATTAATTGTGGATGGGCTGCATCTATTTCTATTTTTTCTCTTAAACGATTGACATGAACTGCAACTGTTGATGGTTCAACAAAAGCATCAACACCCCATACTTCATCTAAAATCATTTGTTTGCTTAAAGCAGCATTGGGGTTTTCAATCATAAACATCAATAATTCATATTCTTTATTTGCAAGACTAATCTCTTTGTCAAAGACAAAGACAAGTCTTTTAGTTGTGTTAATACGTAAATGCTGAATGACCCATTCTTGAGTTTTTGGCTTTTGTTTAGTCAATAACTGGTATCGATTAATATGCGCTTTAACTCGAGCAAGTAACTCTAGTGGACTAAATGGTTTCATCATGTAATCATCAGCACCAAGTCCAAATCCCCTAATTTTATCAATATCATCTTGTTTAGCTGAAACAAAAATAACAGGGGTTTGTTTTTCTTTTCTTAATTCACGGCAAACTTCAAAGCCATTCATTTCTGGTAACATGATATCAAGCAAAACCAGATCAAAATCAGATGGCAGAGCATGAGCCAATCCTGTTTTTCCATCTTGAGTTACAGTCACTGTATAACCATCATTTTCTAAAAAATCTCTTTGGATTGAGGCTATATCAAGATCATCTTCAACAATTAATATCTTCATCTTCTATCATCCCTTCTACTGGTAATGCAATATGAATTGCTAATCCTTCTCCTAATTGACTTGTTGCCCATATTTTACCACCATGTTGCAACACAATAAACTGCGCAATTGCAAGTCCTAATCCACTACCTTCATATGTTCTTTGTCTTGCCTTATCACTTCGATAAAACTTATCAAATAGTTTATCACAAATTGAATCATCGACTCCTGGACCATCATCAATAATGGACAAATTCACTGTAAGATGAGTGACGTCTGCAACAACAGTAATCGTCACTTCTTCCTTATTGCGATATTTCCAACTATTATCAAAAACATTTTGAATCACGCGTTTAAATATCAATGGATCAATTAAAACCTTTGTTCTGACAATTGATTGTAAATCAAGATTAAACTTCATTGTTTGATGCAAGTGGCTGTATTCACTAACAATTTCTTCTAAATAATTCGTAAAATTTACTGGCATTATTTTATATGTTACTTGATGTGCATCTAATTTACTAAAAACAGTTAGTTCTTCAATCAAATGTTCAATGTCATTTGTCTTGCTTTTAATAATGGCTACATAATGGTCTTGTTGATCTTTTGATTTAGCAAGGCCTGATGATAGACCCTCAGCATAAGCTTGAATACTTGTTAAGGGTGTTCTTAAATCATGAGAAATGTTTTGAATCATCTCAAAACGCATTTGCTCAAGTCGTTCCCTTTCTTGAATGGATTCTTTGAGTTTTATTCTCATGCTATCAAAGTCCTCAAATATCTGTTTAAATTCATCATTTTTATGATAAGCAACAGCAACATCTAATTGACCATCACTCATTTGTTTTGTTACATGACTTAATTGTTTTAAAGGTCTTAAAATACTTTTCATAATTGATTGAATCATTATCACAATTAAAACAATGAGTGCAGCAATCAGAATAAACGGTGCTCGATTACCCATTGAAGAAGCCCCCGATTGGCCAGTCAATTGTGATTGAACAAGTTCTTTGACAACTTGTCTTGCACCAAGGAGAATCAGTACAATGAGAGCCAAAGACAATACCCCTAAGACAATGCCAAATATCGTTAGCTTCTTTTGAATAGACATCAAACCACCCTTTCCTTATTAAGCTTGGTATTTATGATAACCAATCAAACTTAGTACATAAAACAAACCAATTGTTCCAAATAAGATTAGTCCACTTACCAATAAACCGAACCAAGATGTAGATCCTGTCCACATTCTAAACCATCCCATGTATGATGTAAAGAAGATTGAACCAATTTGAGCTTGAACTAATGAGATGATACTCATAATAAAGTAAGCACCAAGTACATAAACAACAACCCTTGCATTTGACTTAACGCGATAAGCAATTGCAATTGACCCAAGCACCAGTGCTAAAAGCGCTATTGATGAAACAACATACGATGAAAGTAAGCTCAATGTGTCAATAGGTAATCTAAGTAGCACACCATATGCGCTTGTTAAGATAAAACTAAATGTCATCAAACTCCCAATATAAATAACATAGACACTCAACTTTTCATTAAATGTTTTCGCAGACTCAAAATGAATCAAGTGAAAGACTGTTGTTGCGATAACAATTGGTAATACGACGTTCACTTCAAAAAGGACACGTTGTAAAAAGTAAATGCCTTGGGTATTTCTCATAAACAATGAGATGACTGAAATAATAAGATACAGCGTTGTTATTCTTTTTGTGTTACTTTGTTGAAACCATTCTTTTAATATACTTTTCATTTTCTATTCTCCTATTTATTGTTTTGGATTTCAATGGTTAACTCTTGTGTTTCTCCACTTACTTCGCCCTCTAATTCCACTTTTATTTGAACATCATTGTTACTAGGATCAACAATGACATCAATCGTCTGAGTTTCAAAAACTTTTGGATTAACAGAAAGTACATCTTGGTGCATGAATAATAGTTCACCAAGTACATCTTTAATCACACCTGGTACTTGAAGACCACTTGCATGCATGTGATACTTCCCATCTATTTCTTCCCATAGCTCTTTTGTATCAGCTAAAATCAAGTATGCACCACCTACTCTTTGACCTTTGTGTCTCTCTTTTCTTTCTGGCAAAACGAAATCTTGTTGTTCTAAGATTATTTGACCATTTAGTGTGAGTGTATAATCAATACTTAATGATGACTGAAATGATTTCTCCTCTAAAGTTGATTTCATTGCATCATACGTATTCAAACGACCAATTTGTAGATAAGTCCCTACCAAAATACTTGTAATGCTAATGAATAAAACAGTAACTTTTTTTGCATTCATTTTATTTCTCTCCTTTTCTTAAGACACATATATCATAACTAAATTAAGCCGTTTATTCATAAACCAACATTAAACAAATATAAACAAAGTTTAAAATCGAGTAGGAGATAATTAATTAATTTAATTATCGACCTCTCACACCACCGTACGTACGGATCCGTATACGGCGGTTCAATATATATACATTTTATTATTAGTGATTCATGAGGCGTTCGAAACTTACGAAGCCTCTTTTTTCTAGCCTTTTATTTGTTATCGTTGTTGTTAGAATGTACGACATTGCAACACGTGCGCAACTCTTTTTAGTATTCGCCCATTCCCACGCCTTTTCATTTCCAACGCCTAGTTGTTGAAGTGCTTTATGTCTCTTACTTATTTTCTTCCACTGCTTCCATATGCACATTCTCAATCGATATCTTGTATGCCCATCAATTTCTCTACATATTCTTTTCAGTGAACCGATTTTAAAGTAGTGATACCAACCTCTCATCAACCACGCTAATTGTCGTAGCCGATATCCCATATCTATCGAATAACTTCGTCTTGTGATACGTTTTATCTTTTCTTTCAATTGCTTGATTGCTTCTTGATGTGGCTTTGCTTTATATAAGTATGCTCTTGGGTCATAATAAAATCCAAACCCTAAGTACTTGACTTCTTCTATTCTTCTAACACAACTCTTTGTTATATTAACTTTGAGTTTTAACTTTTCTTCGATAAATTTACTGACATTTTTCATTACTCTATTTGCAGCTTTTTCAGTCCCAACAAATATTAAACAATCATCTGCGTATCTTACAAAGCTTAGTCCTCTTGCCTCTAATTCTTTATCAAGTAAGTCGAGTATCACATTCCCTAATAACGGGCTAAGATTTCCACCTTGTGGTGTCCCTATCACTGATTCTTTATATTCATTGTTGATTGATATCCCACTTTTCAAGTACTTTCTTATCAATGATAGTAAATCATGAATTGTTTAAAATGTAGTAGACACCAAATTCTATGATATAATAAAAACAATGGTGTGGGGGAATAATACATGAAAACATATAACAAAGAAT
>CAZWEF010000085.1:0-7042 GCA_964632125.1 uncultured Erysipelotrichales bacterium | reverse complement strand
GTATTAGAACTCTATTGGTTTGGTGATTTATATATGTTTCTAAATGTCGCTATTGATGATGATTCAGGTTAAATTGTTGGTGCTTAATTTGACTACCACGAGACGCTCAATGACTATTTCAATATCTTACATCAAAACTTAGGTAACCACAGTATTTCTGTTAAATTTAAAGTGGATCGGAGAACTGTTTTCGAATATAAAAATAAAGATGCATCCTCAGACTTTGAAGATACACCCGAACACTTTTCATATGCTTGTAAACAACTTGGTGTTTTAATAGAAGCTTCAAGCATTCAACAGACTAAGGGGCGTACAGAACGCTTGAACCAAACGCTACAATCTCGTCTACCTATCGAATTAAAACTTGTGAATGTAACGACTATAGAGGAAGCTAATCAATTTCTATACCTCTATATCAAGGAGCTTAATCAGCAATCCGCTGCACCCCTTAATAGAACCAATAATGCATACGAAGCGCAACCGTCTAATGAGAAAATTAATCAAACTCTTGCAGTCTTACAAAAAAGAGTCATTGATTCAGAAGATGCCATCAAGTATCAAAATCAATATTATTTACCCTATGATTCATTTAATAAACCTGTTTATTTCACTTCTAAGACACATCCTTGGAAGAAAAAGTCTTATGAGGCATTCTTGCCTAAACAAAACCTACAATTTAATGAAATGTATATTCTAAATTTTTTACCTTATTTTAAACCTCAACTAGAAACGGAATAAATGAAAATCACTAGCTATATAATTTCGTCATTGATAAAAGAACTAATTATAATGATTAACCATCACACAAACTAATACCTTGTTGATGACTAAAGCATAGTATCGCTAAAATCTCTTCATTTAGGTTCTTCTTGTCTTTCCCGCTAACTTGATAGTTATGTTTTCTTCTGTAAACAGTAACTGTTCCATATTTTGCAAACAATTTCTCAACTTCGTTTATATTTGGGTTGGAATTAGAACTTAAACTTAAAACAAAATAGCTCGCATACTCACTGGAAATTTCAATCATTCTCTGTATCAATTCTAAAAAATCAGACCCTTTGGTCAAATTAACGTATTCAATCTCTTCATTGAATATCTTATCAAAGTTCCCATAAAAAGCACCATAATTATTCATAGTGCCAGGATAGGGAGGGTCAGCATATACTAAATCAATAGCATTAATTTTCTTTAACAATTCTAAGCAATCATTATGATAGGACATATTTTTCTTACCATTGTCAAATATTGCTAAATTATACCTATCTATCTCATTCATAATAAGGTCATAAAACGATTGATTATGATAGGCTCTTCTTCTTCCATATTTTTTGTATGAGAACTCCTCATCTCTAAGTTTAACTATATTTGTCCAATTTACATTCATTCTTGAATACGGTAATTTTCTAATACAGGCTCTTCTTATTAATGCCTGCATTAAATATTTTTCATAACCGCATAAAGTGAATGAATATTCAATTAATCTTGCTAGCTCATCAACCTCATGTTGATAAAACAATTTATTTTCTAGCCACTCCAGGGATTTTCTTAATTCGAAATCCACAATTATATTGGTATTTTTTAGTTTATCTCTTAGTCCATCTTTATCTAGAGTAGTACTCGAGTTCTCAATCAATGACTTACTTAAAATGTATGAAGAATACAGCGCATCATTTGAATGTACTTCAAAGCCTCTTTTCTTGAGTTCATATGAAACTGATGCTCCTCCTGAGAATAAATCTAAAACCCTACCACATTTAATTGGCAAACAATCTACAACCCACTTTGCAATTTTCTCTTTATTGCCAATGTAGTTTACTTTCGGATATTTTTTCATCTATTCATCGACCTATTCGTTGCTTTCTAATAAGCTTTTTACTGCTAATGCTACGAATTTAGCTAGTTTAGGAGGAACAGCATTACCTATTTGTTGTTGGACACAAATACTGTTACCAACAAAAATAAAATCATCTGGAAAAGACTGCAGCCTAGCTAACTCTCTAGGACTGAGAGCTCTATTTTGATTATAATGAAATATTTTTCTCATATCCCCTGTGACTGTTACTGATGGTTCATTGCTTTTATACCTAATATACTTTCGCGCATCACCTGATTTTGGTCTCAATTCATTTGGTATATCTTCTCTTGTCCCACCATCTTTAACATATGACATCTTTTCAAGCATTTGCTTAGAGTGATTCATTGAAAAATGATTAGGAATATTTGATTTTTCACCATTTCTTAATGGCGGTAAATCATCTATTGCATCTTTTACTGAAACTAATTCATCCGTTTTATCTGGGAAACTAAACTTACCAATTTTGCTTCCGACAATAAAAATTCTACTCCTTTTTTGTGGGACACCATAATCAGAAGCTTGCAAGATTTTATAAGAAATTTCATATCCCAGGTTTTCAAAATGATTGATAATCTCTTCCAATGTTTTACCATTATTATGTATTGCTAGTCTAGCAACATTTTCCATAACAAAAACCTTAGGATTTACTAGTTGAACAACCCTAAAAAACTCCTTAAAAAGTGTGTTCCTTTCATCTTCAATAAACGAGCGTCCGATCTTTCCTGCAAGGCTAAAACCCTGACAAGGAGGACCTCCAACTACTACATCAACTTTTTGCTCTATTAATAGTTCCTTAATATAACTATTACTTAGTTCTCTTATATCACTATTAATCAATTTATTTTCAGGAAAATTGAAGTTATATGTTTTTGATATCGCTTCATCTGATTCAATAGAGAGTACATTGAAAAACCCAGCTTGTTTGAATCCCAATGACAATCCACCTGCACCTGAAAATAAATCTACTATTGTATAACTACTCATATTATTTACTCCTTTCTTTGCGAAAATTCCAGCAATCTATGTTTAGTGATATATTTAATCAACAAACAAACAATTAACATTTATTTATTCTATTAAACGATTAAAATTCCTTACATTAAATTATAATTATCAGACACAATTATAATTGCAATTTTAAACTATTATTTATTTACTTATACAATATGACTTTATAGATATATAATTCTGACATTCAATAACCTATAAATCATCCTTAACTAGTTTGTCCAACCGTTACTTAGTATAGCACAATATAAATTATATTGAAACCTTAAAGAATAAGTCATATCGAATACACTAAATTGAAATACTATTTTGGAATGTTGACATTTTATAGATAGCATTTATGAGTATGTTTGTTGGTGATATTCAATTGGTAATTGATAGCTGATGCTTCCGCGTAGACCCAGCTGTTATAGCACTATACATACATAATTATTAAAGAGCCATATAAAAACTAATGACGTGAAAACTCTCTTGTTGGAAAAACTCTATTTTGTTTATCTTTTTTGCTCATGTAGCTACTACTTTGAGATTGAGTGTTACCTTGACTGCTCTGCAACAACTAGTGCTCATTTCTCGATTTTGAACCCACTTCCTCTTTCAGTATTGAGTATTATCGTGCCATCAGACCTCTTGTTATCTTGACAAATCATTCCTCTGATAATTGCAGTGTCTATGCTCTACACAGATGCACCAAGTGAATTGTCTATTGCATAAATCGATAGTAGCGCAAATGTAATGTCGATATATACATATTCAAACACTTGTTAATTACTAACTAATATTCTGAGTTCTTTGCACTTTTCAAATTCACTCTCCAAGCATTTGTTTTTTCTTTATTAAACCTGAGCTTGAAGTAGTAATTTCGCTCCTGCTAATTGAATATTTCATCACTTTTCCTACCGTTAAGCAGCATCAAGTATCATACAATCCATACTTCGACATTATTGCACATGAAAAAATAATGATCCAACATGCTCATTATATCAAATTCCATGTCTATTTTAAAGCTTACCTTATTGTTCTTTTGGTCTTGAATCCATTTTTCATGGCTAAAATAAAACTATTAACACTTACTTTCAACATATTCTATAAACTCTTTTCTTTTACCAGACCTTCTTGTATCATCATGATAAAAGTATCCCGAGCATATAAGCCAAATAATCTTATCTATCTTATACGGTGTAACAGATGGATCTATAGCCTTACAGGCTTCAGCCATTAAAACAATCGAATCAAAAACATCTAAATCATCTTCACTAGAAAACCCAAGTTCACTAAAGACTTTTATTATATGTGTATCTGGTTTAGCATACTCCAAATAACCTAGTTCTTTCAAAAAGTCACAAGCTAAAGCAAAACCAATCCCTCTTATTCTATTCGCAATTAGTAATGGTAAAGCAACTCTAGTTTGATAGTTATTATTGAATAGTTTCATAAACTCTCTAAACTCATCAACATCCCTGAAACGTGAAATGAATTTTGCTGAGTCAATTACCGACTTACTCCATTTTAACCAACTATTTAGTTTTGATTCAGCATTTTTAATTTCGATTCTTTCTTTAAACATTGTGAATAATTCTGTTTCATTTAGATCTTTTATTTTGTTGTAATTGAAATCAAAAAGTATGTCAGAAATTAATTCATTTCTTTCATAAAATTTAATTGTTTTTGGCATTCCCTGATAGTTTTGTGCTGAACCAATCAATTTAACAAAGACATCTGTCAAAGTACTAAAATCACTAGCATCACCAATGAAATACTTATCTAAATCTTCTAGCTTGATATTCTCAGGTAAAATTGAAACCAAATACTCTATACTTAATCTATAAAATCTCTGGTAATCTAAAACAGTTGAAGTTTCCATACTAAATTTCCTTTCTTTACTTTATTTTCCATAAGCTAAATGACCAATATCAAAAATGATGTTCACTTGCATTTGTAAAAAAAGTTCTCTACCATTTTTCAGTTTCGTTTATTTAATTGGACAAGCGTCTTCACTATTAAACAATATTTTATCGCAATAGAAATACTCTTATTGGTTAAATGGTCGATCATGCTATGCTCAAAGGCAACAAAATTATTTCAATGAAGTCAATTACTACTTGTCATCATCCCATCCTAAATCAATGATTTCATTCATTGTTGCATATCTAGAGGAACCATAAATATCAACGTTATAAACAAACACAAGGTCAGTGTTGATATGACTTGGCTTCTTATAACATGTATCGCATTCTTCACAACAGATTAAATACGCTTGAGTTTGTTTTGTTTGTATGACTTTAAGTAAGCCTTGTTGACAATAAGGACATGGTCCAAAGTTAATCATGGTTTAACCCCTTTTTTAAGCTTTTAGCCCATAGTAATACAAAAAATGAAGCTATAGCAATCATGATAGATAAGAACGTACCTTGATATGTAAATGTTAGACTTTCAATACCACCACTATAAAAAGTAACAAAAATAGGTATTACAATAACTTGCCAAAATGCTTTTAATGATGAAAAAAAGAAGAAAAGAAAGAAAGGAATAAGTTGGTGTTTCAATTTAAACATCATCATGATTAGTCCAATGATAAGACTGATCAAAGCACATACAACAATGGCATACACAATATACATTTCTACGATGATGATTGGTACAAGTACTGGAAATACGATCTGCACACTTAATACATTGTATAGTTTGATTATGGCGTCTATACTTAGAATAATGGTTGGGATGATTTTAAATATGGTTGGTAGTTCAAATATAAATGAAGCTACAAGAACCACAATGGAAATAAAATAAAGTGTGGCAAATAGTGTGAGATTTAAACCTACTGTCAATCGATAAATCATCAGGTAAAGTTCATAAGCATAAGCTACTAATATAAGTATTCCAGATATCATTGAGTATTTTTTTGTTTGTTTCATTTTGTTCTCCTTAAGCTTCATTTGTTTGGTTATTAGATTGTACTAGTTTTTCATTTTGTTTTAGATGTTGCTTTGCCCATAAATAAACAAGGATTGAGAAAATAAAGTAACCAGAGGCGATTAAAACATCCCAAAGGATCATCATAAATGGTGTTTGGTAAGTATACAAGAAGATTGAAAGTAGTGGTTTGATGATCATGAATAAAAACGTACGTATTAATGATAAAATCATGGTGATTAAGAAGATATTGAGACTCATTTTGTTTTGTTTATTCAATAACCATAAACCAATCAATAAGCTGATATAAATAGCGGTTGCAAATGCAAATACAATGAGTACTTCAATAACTGATGGTATTTGTATTGTCTTTATTTCATTAGGGAGATTTAGTAGTTGACTGATACTAAAAACATCATTGTAAATTAGACCACCAACTGCAATTATCTTTATCAATGTTGATAAATCCAATAAAAAAGAAATAATTAGAAGCATCATCGGTAAGATATAAAACCATGCATAAAAAGGTATTGTTTGTTGACTCAACATAGATTTAAACAAGTCTATATTTGACATTAAAAACAAGATCCCTAATACAACTCCTATCGCTATTGAAAGCTGCTTTTTTTGCTTCATTTTTATCTCCTTAGTGATTAGTTCGTTTTATTAATTGTGAGGGTTAATTTAGATGGTTGTTTGGCAATTGGTCCAAGTATCTGTTTAGACCATGAGTAAACAAGGATAGCGAAAACAAGATAGACAAAGGAGAATAAAAAGTCTTTAATTGCAAGCATTATAGTGTTTTGTAACGTTGCAAATACAGTTGAATAAAAAGACATAATCAAGAGTAAAAAGATAAATCGAATGAATGATAAGATGATT
Organism: uncultured Erysipelotrichales bacterium; assembly: GCA_964632125.1. GTDB lineage: Bacteria > Bacillota_I > Bacilli_A > Erysipelotrichales > CAZWEF01 > CAZWEF01. The sequence goes on along the minus strand of CAZWEF010000085.1, from coordinate 384 downwards.
GTGATTGAAAAGATTTTTAAGCATTGTTTGTTTTGTTTTTTCAACATCAATAGGGCTATAAATAAACTCACATAAATCAATATCAATAAAACAATACTAACTATACGTTGTGTAAATGAGGATAAAGTATAATAGAGTCCTACTTCAGATATGAGCATTAAGTAATTGGTGAGGGTGCTAAATCCACTGAAGGTTAAACCTGCAATTGCTATTAATTTAACTGATATAGGTAATTCAAATAAAAATGATGCGATGAGAAATATCATAGACAAAAAATAAATCCAACCAAAAAAACCAAAAATCCTACCACTAAGTAATAGTTCAATTCCATTCAACAAAGATGGCATAAACATCACACCTGATATAACCCCTATTGCTATTGAA
>CAZWEF010000084.1:0-7145 GCA_964632125.1 uncultured Erysipelotrichales bacterium | reverse complement strand
TCTTGCATACATTGCATAGTTAAATAATGGTTGATTGTTTGTACTTGCTATAGGAAGACATTTTGTAAGTCTAAATGTATAAATATGGTATAGTTCTAGCGATGTGTTTTTGGTATTCACAGCATAACGATTAAAACCATCGTATAAGATGGCTGAATAGTCTGTTTGTTGAATGACTTCTCCTTTGAATGTGTCGACTTGCTTAGGTAAAGGAATCATAATCCATATAGATATTAAACAAAAAAGCGCACCCAACAAACAAAAGCGAATGGACAATCGTTTCATCACAAAGCAACTGTAAATCACAATTAAATACCAGTGTTGATGATTGAAGTAAACAATGTAAGTGATGAAAAGGCCAATAAAAAGATAAACCAACCGATTTCTTAAAAACATACTTGAAGTCGAATGACTTGCATCAATTTAGGACCAATCCCTTTTACATCATCAAAATCCTCAATCAATCGAATGGACTCGAGATGTTCAACCAATCGTTGTCCTAAAACTGGACCTACCCCTTTTAATTGCATTAACAACTCAAGATTTAACTCATGAAATGCCCACTGACTTTCTTTTTTTTCAATGATTAAATCATGGTAAACCATCACATTTGATTGCATTGGATGACAAGCATCATCTATGCCTAAATGTTTAACAATGTCGCCATAGAACAACCCCGAAGGGACTGTATAGTTTTGATCTAAATAGCGTACTTGTATCCATTCTGGTTCTTTAAATGTATAAGGTTCTTTTTGTTGTAGAAGCATGAAAATAAAAAAAAGATAAGTTAGTATGCGTTTCATTGTCTCACCACTTATCTATTCTCTTTATTTTATTTTTTTCCTTTAATCAAATAGTTTTTCTTGAAAACTCATTTTAAAATGATCATAAGCTAGATGTGTTGCAACACGTCCTCTTGGTGTTCTTTGAATAAACCCTATTTGTAAAAGATAAGGTTCATACACATCTTCAATTGTCTGAGGTTCTTCACCAATAGAAGCACTAATGGCTTCTAATCCTACAGGACCTCCATTAAATCGTTCAATGATTCCTTTAATGTAACGATGATCCACTTCATCTAACCCAAGTGCATCAATTCTTAAACGATTTAAGGCGTCACTTGCAATACCATGGGTAATGATATTTTTTTGTTCAACCTGAGCAAAATCACGAACCCTTCTAAATAAACGATTCGCAATACGTGGTGTGCCTCTTGACCTAGTTGCAAGCTCATTTAAGGCATCTTCTTCAATGTCGAAATGAAAAACTTGAGCCGTTCTTTTTAAAATAACTTCTAAATCTTTGACTGAGTAATAATCAAGTTTTGAAACAATGCCAAAACGATCTCTTAGTGGCGATGATAGATCACCAGCACGTGTTGTTGCACCAACAAGCGTAAATGGTGGTAAATCAATACGAACTGATTTTGCCGTCACATCTTTCCCAATAACAACATCAATACAATAGTCTTCCATTGCTGGATACAGTATTTCTTCAATCACACGGGGCAAACGATGTATTTCATCAATAAACAAAACATCACCAGGTTGCAAACTCGATAAAATGGCTGCTAAATCACCTTGTCTTTCAATGGTTGGTCCACTTGTATAATGAATTTGAGCACCCATTTCATTGGCAATAATCATTGCTAAAGTTGTTTTACCAAGACCTGGTGGTCCATAAAGTAAACAATGATCTAGTGTTTCTTCTCTTATTTTAGCCGCATCAATGAATATTCTCAAATTTGATTTCGCTTCGCTTTGACCAATGTACTCATGTAAACGACTTGGTCTTAGTGATAATTCTTCATCATCTTCTGTATAATGATGACCATCTACCATTCGTTCCATGTTCCACCTCCTACTTCATCATCAATGATAATGCTTTTTTAACATAATCATTGGTTGACATTTGTGTTGTTTTTAACTCTGGTAAAATACGATTAATCTCACTTATTTTATAGTCCAATGCTTTTAAAACCTCAATTGCTTCTTCTAAATCCTGATTGACAGTTATATGTTCGCCATGACTCACTAGTTTTCCTTTTAAATCTAATATCATTTGTTGAGCAGCTTTAGGACCAATCCCTGGTAGTTTTTTTAAATAAGCAACTTGTTCTTGTTCAATCGCTTGAACAATATCAGCAGTCCCACCAACAGTTAAAGCATTCAATGCCGTTTTAGGTCCAATGCCCTTAACACTAATCAAGCGAATAAACAATTCTTTTTGTTCAACTGTTTTAAAACCAAAAAGTGATTCTCCATCTTCACGCACATGATGATATACATGGACTTTAATCTCTTCATTTAACTTAAAATCAAATGGATTGGCAACATACAAAAAATAGCCTAAACCATGATGGTCAAGCACAATATAGTTAGCTTTTGTTTCAACAACAATACCGACAATATAACTAAACATGGAGCCCTCCTATAATCCTTCTCTTATAAAAGACCATTACCTTTTAATTGGCAATGGCTTTGCTGCTAGTGAACGTTTATGCATTGAACGTTCATGCAAACGTTCAATTATTGCAACACTTTTATCACTAACTGGATAGCCACTTAAGTAATCATCCAGTTCTAAATAAGTAACACCAAGCTCTTGTTCATCTGTTTGAGTTGAGAACAAACCAGCTGCAGGATCCTTATCAATGATGACACTTGGAACACCAAGCAATCTTGCCATCTCTTTAACTTCTCGTTTTAACAAGTGAATAAGTGGTACAAGATCAACGCCACCATCACCATATTTTGTAAAATACCCAGTGTGCCATTCAGCAGCATTATCTGTACCAACAACTAAGTAGCCATGACTTTGTCCAAGCGCATACAAAGTGCTCATTCTAAGTCTTGCTTTGGTATTTCCAAGCGCTAATGTCGTGCCATGACCTTGATCCAAGTAAGCATCTAAGCTTGATTTAAGTGCATCATAGGTTGCTGATAAATCAATCTCAATTGCATGAAGACCTAATGTCTCAATCAATAAATGTGCATCTTGTGCATCTTGACTGATTGAATGACAAGGCATCACCACACCAAGCATTTGATCTGGAAACGCTCTATGACAAAGTGCAGCAACAACTGCAGAGTCAATACCACCAGACAAACCAACAATAACCCCTTTAGCATGAGCATCTGAAACTTGAGTTTTAAGCCAATCAACCAAATAATCTATATAGTCTTTCATAAGTCACCTCAATCATTGAATTCAAAAACAAAACTTGAAATGGTTACAGAATCACCAGGTTCAGCACCAGCTTTGCGAAGTGCATCATCAACGCCACGATCTCTTAAAATACGTGCAAGGCGATAAATACCATCATCACTACTAAAATTAGTCATTAAAACATACTTTTCAATGCTTTGACCAACAACTTCCCATTGACCATTACCAAGATTTTTTACTTCAAACGCTTCTGTATCCTCAAATACATGCTCAACCACATCATCAACTTCTGTCACAAGTAAGAATTCTGGGGTTACTGCAAGTAAGTCTGCTACTTGATATAAAAGTGGTTCAAGCCCTTGATGCATAATTGCACTTAATTCAATAATGGCAACATCAGGATAAGTTTCTTTAAAACGAACTAAATTATCTTTTGACTCTTCTAAGTCACATTTGTTCGCAACAACTATTTGAGGTCGTTCAAGCAACCTAAATTGATACTCCGCAAGCTCTTTATTGATCACATCAAAATCATGAACAGGATCACGACCATCAACAGCAGCCATATCTAGAACATGAACAATGACACGACAACGTTCAATATGTCTTAAAAACTGATATCCAAGACCTCGACCTTGACTAGCACCCTCGATTAATCCTGGTAAATCTGCCATCACAAATGAACGTCCATCCGGGACTTGAACAACACCAAGATTGGGTACAATTGTTGTAAAATGATAATCAGCAATCTCTGGTTTAGCACGTGAAACAACTGAAAGCAACGTTGATTTACCAACCGAAGGAAAACCAACGAGACCCACATCAGCAAGCAACTTGAGTTCAACTTGCAACTCGAAAAATTGCCCAGGCTCACCACGTTCTGACATATCTGGCGCTGTATTTCTACTTGACGTAAAACGGAAATTACCACGACCTCCACGACCACCTTTAGCAATCAAAGCTTGTTGCCCATCTCTTGTTAAGTCACATAAAACACGGTTGGTTTGCTGGTCTACGATTGATGTACCAATAGGTACTTTTATGATCAAATCAGATGCATTTTTACCATGCATTTTCTTAGGCATACCTTTACCACCATCACCTGCACGATAACGACGTTGATACTTTAAGTCAAGTAATGTCGATAAATGCGTTGTTGCTTCAAAAATGACATCACCACCCTTACCTCCATCACCACCATCTGGTCCACCATTTGGAATGTATTTTTCGCGTCTAAAAGATGTCGTACCATCGCCACCTTTACCAGCTATCACTGTAATTGTTACTCTATCAACAAACATTGTTCAGCCCCCTTTCATGAGTATTATACCATAAATTTAGAATCTTGACTAACGCTAACATCATTTATTAAAAAAGATTTAGTACATATCTACTCATTGTCCTCAAACCATGTTACAATGTATCAAAAGGAGGTTTATATGTTATTTTTATATTTTGGACTTGCTGCCATTGTCGTTGTCTTATCAGCTATTCAAGTTACTCGCTATGTCACAGCATTAAATGAAAAAACAAAGATATCAGCAGGATTTGTTGGACTGATTTTATTCTCAATGATTACAAGTCTACCCGAGCTTTTAACATCTAGCTATGCCATTATTTTAGATCAACCGACTATGTCATTTGGCAATATTTTGGGTAGTAATGCATTCAACCTTGTTATCTTAACAGTCATCAATCTAATTTTCATAAAAAAATACATGTACAAACATGTATCAAAAAGTAATAAGTTGACAATCCTAACCATTATTGGTCTCAACTTTGTGGTTTTATTTGGTTTATTTTTCCCAATAGAACTACCCATTCCATACCTCAATGTTTCACTACCTAGTGCCATCATCTTTGTTTTGTACATGCTAATTATTTATCGCACATACAAATCAAGTGACATGTCACAAGAAGGTGATGAAAAAAGTGGACTGGATCATCTAAGCATTGAACAAATCATGTTTAGAGGATTGATGTTTGTCGTAACAATGGTTCTCTTTAGTTTGATTATGACCAAAATAAGTGATCAAATTGTCTTAACCTATCCAGAGATTGGGGCCACACTTGTTGGTTCACTCATGCTTGCAGTTGCAACATCACTCCCTGAAGTTGTGACGACTTTATCACTTGTAAAAATGGGGAAAACAAATATGGCTATTGGTGGCATTGTTGGTTCAAGTTTATTCAATTTCAACATTTTATTTATCACCGATTTACTTTCAGTTAGACGCTCAACATTTGCAGCAGCTGTTTTAGCACCAGACATTGGAACACTTAAAGCACTTGTTGTTCTTGGCATTTTACTTGCTGTGCTGATGAGTTTGTACTTTAGATTTGCACCCAAGCTTAATAAAATGGCATACATAATTGCATCAGTACTAGTGATAAGTTCGTACATAGTCTTTCTACAATTTATGTTCTTTTAAAAAAACTGCTCAATTGAGCAGTTTTACTATTCAGCATACACTGAAACTTTTGTTTTGTTTTTACCTAGACGTTCAAATTTTACATGACCATCGATGAGTGCGAATAATGTATCATCGCCACCACGTCCTACATTAGTACCTGGATGTACTTTAGTTCCACGTTGACGGTAGATAATGTTACCTGCACGACATACTTGACCATCAGACAATTTAGCACCTAAACGTTTAGAATGTGAATCACGACCATTTTTAGTTGATCCAACCCCTTTTTTAGATGCGAAGAATTGGATATTTAATTGAAATCTCATCATTGTTGCCACCTCAGCTTTCTATTTTAAGATAATCTGGAAATTGGTCTTCAACAGTTCTCAATTGAATCATCAAAGTCTCAATCACCAATAATTGTTGTTTATTATAATCAGCAAAACAAATTGAAATCTTCCCCTTTTGGTCGTTGACCTCAATGGAATCATCGATTTGTCCAAAGTAATCCAATGCATTTAATGCACCATAAACAATTGCGCTAACACCCGCGCATACAATATCACTACCAGCATTGGCAAACATTGCATGACCACTTACGACGATTGTTTTTTTACTTTGCTTGACTTGAATCATAATTAAGCTTGAATTGATTCAACCACTAATTTAGTATAAGGTTGACGATGTCCTTGTTTACGACGATAGTTTTTCTTTGCTTTCATTTTGAACACGATAATCTTTTTGTTTTTACCTTGTTTTTCAACTTTAGCTGTTACTTTTGCTCCTGAAACAAATGGCGCACCAACTTTTAAAGAAGAACCACCAACCATTAAGACTTCATCAAATGTAACAACATCGCCTTCAACAACATCTAATTTTTCAACGAAGATTGTATCACCTTCTTGAACGCGTAATTGTTTACCACCAGTTTGAATAATTGCGTACATGTATTGCACCTCCTATATATATATTCTAAGACTCGCCATTGAGGTGCTATGCTTTAAAACCTCTTTTGTGCGGTTGTAGCGGATGCTTACAACATGACTATTCTACCATTATTTATTGTCTTTGTCAATGAATAATTACGCTATGAATACGCTCGATGTCTAAATCAACTCGTGCTGCTTAAAACTATAATACCCACTCTCACCTACAATTAGGTGATCAACTAAGGGAATTCCAACAATTTTACCTGTCTCATAAATCATTTGAGTGACATCAATGTCCTCCTTGCTTGGATGCAAACTACCACTTGGGTGATTATGCATACAAATAATTGAGGCACAACTCTTTTTAATTGCTTCTTTATAAATCTCTCTTGGATGGACCACACTTGTATTTAAAGTGCCTTTAAATAAAACTTTTAAACACATGACTTGTTGTTTTGTATCTAAAAAAAACACAATAAAATGTTCTTGTTTTTCATGTCTAAAACGCTCAGAAAAATGCTCAAATAACATTTGTGGTGATGTTATCTGTACTTTAGTTGATAAAGGTGAAGAACTGAGTCGCTTACCTAGTTCAATGGCAGCAATGATATCAAGCGCCTTGGCTACTTTGATC
>CAZWEF010000083.1:0-7153 GCA_964632125.1 uncultured Erysipelotrichales bacterium | reverse complement strand
ACGATTCACTTGGTTATTTATCGAGTATGATTGCGTTAATTAAAAAAAGAAACAGAGCAGGGTACGAAGTTGAACCCAATTCACTCTATCAAGAAGTAAGCCATTACCGTTTTTTTGATGGTATTAAAAGCATGATTGGAGATGCATCTTTATATGAACAAGCCTATTTAGGTGCGTATGTCGCCTCACTTTCTGCACTTGGTTATAGTGATGAAGTGGATGCCAAGATTAAGTATTATGTGACATCGTTAATGAATGAGTTTGAACGACGTTGTGCGATTGAGCTTGATCATAAAGAAACATTGATGCATCATATGATGCGTCATATTTCATCAAGTTATTATCGAATCAAGTTTCGCTTTCCCATCTACAACCCAATCCTTGATGATATAAAAACCAAACATACTTATTTATTCCAACTTGTCAAACAAATGTTTCAAAACAAGGTAGTCTTTGATGATTTCTCAATGATTAGAGATGATGAAATTGGATTCATTGCTGCTTACTTTGGTAGTTATTTAAAACGAATGGAACAAGCACCATCTAATCGAGTTGTGATTGTCTGTCCAAGTGGGTTACTCATATCGAAATCACTTGAAATGCAAATCATACGCTATATACCAGGTGTACGTATTGTTGGTGTGATTCCTTTGAGTGAATTAAGCAGTTTTGAGAAGCCATATGACTACATCATTTCTACGATTCCTATTGCCAATGAAAAAAAAGTGATTGTTGTTAGTCCTATTTTAACAAAAATGGATAAACAAATTCTTGTTGATTACTTGCTTGATATTCAAAGTGATGTGTCTTTAATTCAAGTAGATGAAATCATGAGAGAAGTGCACAAATATGCAACGATTCACGATGAGAAAAAACTACGATTAACTCTTGAAAAAATCATGTACCAACAAGTAGAAAAAGAAAGGAAACAACCTATGTTAAAAGAAGTCCTAACAAGAAGTCGTATTCAAACACTTGACTATGTTTCATCTTGGGAAGAAGCCATTGAGATTGCTGCTAGACCACTAGTAGAGCAAAAAGCCATTGATGAAAGCTATGTTAAGCGAATGATAGATAGTGTCAATGAACATGGCCCATACATTGTCCTAGCAGATGGTTTTGCTTTGCCACATGCAAGTCCTGGTGAAGATGTTCATGATGTCTCTATGGCATTACTTGTTTTAAAAGAGCCGGTTGATTTAAAAGGAAAACCCGTGACAATTTTTAATGTCCTTGCAACAATTGACATGCAAGCGCATTTAAAAGCTTTAAGTGCTTTAAGTGAAATCTTAATGGATGAACAAAATATGATGATATTTAAACAAGGTCATGTAGATGACATACTTAAATTACTACAGGAGGAAACAATATGAAAGTATTAGCAGTTTGTGGTTTTGGTGTTGGTTCAAGTATGATTTTGGGCATGAGTATTCAAAAAGTTGCAAACAAATTAGGTGTTGATTTAGAAGTAGAAAATACGGATCTTTCAAGTGCACGTTCAATCACTTGTGACGCTATTTTTACTAGTAAAGAATTAAGTGAAGAGTTAAGTGAATCGGTTTCTTGTCCGGTTTATGCAGTACAAAAATACATGGATTTAAATGAAGTAGAAGCCGTTTTTAAAACATTTTTAGAAAGTAAGAGGGGATAAAAATGATCAATGTTATTATTAATAGTATCTTTAGAAATCCACCAGTGTTACTTGGATTGATTGCAGCTTTAGGGCTTGCACTTCAAAAGAAAAACATCGCTGATATTATTAAAGGCGCGATGCTTGCAGCATTTGGTATGGTTATTTTGGATGCTGGGGTAGGGATGCTTGTTAAGTCAATATTACCAATCAACAATGCGTTTCAAACGCTTGCTGGTGGTGCCGTGTCAGAAGGACTCAACGATGTGACGTTTACAGCTACGCATGGTGGTGATGTTGGTCTTGCAATGGTTTTTGGTCTTGTATTGCATGTCTTGATTGCAAGATTTACACGCATTAAAACCATCTTTTTAACAGGCCATATGTTATGGTGGTTCCCATTTATTTTTGTTGCAGCAGGTGTTGAAGGGGGCCTTGTAGGATTACCATTAATTATCTTTGGTGCCATTTCTTCAGCGCTATATTGGTCAATCATGCCATGGGTACTAAGAAAATATGTGTTTGCAGTGACAAAAGATGAAAGCTTTACATTAGGACATCCAACAGGGATATTAAGTCTTATTTCTGGATTTGTTGCAAGTAAAGTTGGTGATAAATCTAAATCAACTGAAGACATCAACTTACCAAAAAGCTTATCATTCTTTAGAGAAATCAGTATAACAGGTGGTCTTGTGATCTTTGTTATGTACATCATTGTAGGTCTTATTGTACCAAGCATGGTTGAAGAAGGATCAAACCTATTGATGCTTGCAACGTCTCAAGGACTTGCTTTTGGGGCTGGTTTGTTGATTATGCTTCAAGGTGTTCGTATGTTGATCAATCAAATTGTTCCTGCTTTTAAAGGCATCTCAGAAAAACTTGTACCAAATGCATTACCAGCACTTGATTGTCCAATCATCTTTAACTATAAACCAAACGCAGTTTTAATTGGATTTGTGGTTGCTATGATCACATCAACTGTACTGATCATCATGGCCAATACGATGAATATCTTTGGTATCTTAATCATTCCACTTGTTATTACGTCATTTTTTGAATGTGGAACGGCAGCTGTTATTGGTGAAGGCCAAGGTGGATTAAAAGGTGCCATTATTGGAACCTTTACTGCTTCCTTTGCAATGGTAGCTCTTGTTGGTATTTCAGCCGTTATTTATGCTAATACCATTGCTAACTGGATGTTGATTTTTGGTGGTAATGATTTATCATTATTTGGTGTGATTGGTAAATTCATTGCGTCTTTATTTGGAGGGTTCTAACATGTTTGCGTATTTTGATTATATTCAAACATTGTTAAAAGAAGTTGAAACAAAAGAAGCTAAAAACATTGAAGCATGTGCATCACTGCTAACGAATACAATTCTAAATAAACAAGCCATCTTTACCTTTGGGGCCTCACATGCAGGCATTATCAGTGAAGAGCTTTATTATCGTGCAGGTGGTTTGATGTTGTTTAATCCCATCTTTGGACGAGAATTAATGCTTGACACTCAACCAATATTGATGACCTCACATATGGAACAACTACCTGGATATGGCTTGCTACTTGCTAAAAAAACACCATTTAAAGCAAATGATGTTTTGATTATTCATTCTGTATCAGGTAGAAATCCAGTTAGCATTGATTTAGCCATTGCAGCCAAAGAAAAGGGAGTTAAGATTGTTGCATTAACCAATGTCACCTATTCAAAAAGTGTAACAAGCCGTCATCCTTCGGGTAAAAACCTATATGAACTTGCTGACATTGTTTTAGATAACCATGGTGATGTAGGAGATGCTTGTATTCAAATTGAGGGTTTGACTCAAAAGGTAGCACCGACTTCAACTGTCATTGGCGCAACCATCATGAATGAAATAGTCGTTTTGGTGACCAAACAACTTAAACAATCAGGTATGGCTTATCCACCCATCTTTTATAGTGCCAACCTTGATGGTGGTAGCGAGCGAAATAAAGAACTAATGGCTCACTATAAAGATAGTATTCATTATCGTTTTGAAGATTAGGAATCAATTGATTCCTTTTTTTATTGACTCTTAATGATCAAATAAAGGGAAATTGTTGATGCTTTAAAGATCGTAGTAAAGAGCAAGTTAGTTGATTATTGCTTCGTAAGGTGTATACTTTATTTATGATTTCTTATTAAACAAGACACGATTGTAATATATGAGTGTTTATTGTACAATAAGAATGATACAAATAGAGGGGGGTATTAACGATGTCAGCCATTATTAAAGTAGAAAACTTTACTAAGAAATATGGTGAATTCACTGCTGTAAACGATGTATCGTTTGAAGTAGAAGAAGGATCTGTTTTTGCATTTCTTGGCCCAAATGGAGCTGGGAAATCAACAACCATTAATACGCTTTGTACCATCTTTGATAAAACGTCAGGCACTTTACTCATTGATGGCAAAGATGTAACCAAACAAAAAAATGAAGTTCGTGATTCAATTGGTGTCGTTTTTCAAGATAAAACACTAGATGAAAAAATGACCGTTGAAGAAAACATTCGTATGCATTGTATTTTTTATGGTGTTGAAAAACAACTCATCAATGAACGCATTGATTTTGTTTTAGACATTGTTGATTTAAAAGACTGGAAAAAGAAAATGGTCAGTTCACTGTCAGGTGGTATGAAACGACGTATTGAAATTGCTCGTGCATTAGCCCATTTACCAAAAGTGTTGTTTTTAGATGAACCAACAACAGGACTAGATCCACAAACAAGAGCATCGATTTGGACCTATTTAATTAAACTTCAAAAAGAAAAAAACATTACCTTGTTTTTAACAACCCATTACATGGAAGAAGCTGAAATAAGTCATCAAGTTGCGGTTATGGATCATGGTGTCATTGTCGCTAAAGGCACACCATATGAACTTAAAAAACAATACACAAATGACATTGCTTATGTAACAATCAAACAAAATGATGATTTTGAAATGACGTTGACACAAGCAGGTTATACATGGAAAAGAAAAAAAGGATATTATCGTGTAGAGATTATTGAGATGAGTCAATATTTACAATTAATTCATCCATTTAGTCCATTAATAGAAGATATGGAAATTAAAAAAGGAACACTTAATGATGTCTTCTTAGAAATTACTGGAAAAAGCATAAGGGAGGATGTCGAATGAGAACCATTATAGCATTATGGAAAAGAGGCTTATTAACATTTATTCGTAATCGTACAAGACTGATTATTTCAATCATTATTCCTTTTTTCTTTGTTTATGTTTTCAACGCTATTTTTAAAAATGATGCCATTGAAAACCCCACTACCTTTTTACTAGCAGGGGTTATCATCGCCAATGTGTTTCAAACATCTTTAAGTGCTGCAACTGAAACCATAGAAAGCATCTCATCTGGATTTATGAAAGAAATCCTAGTTAGTCCAGCAAAACGTATGCATATTGCCGTAGGACAACTACTTTCTGCAACAACTATTGCAGTTGTTCAAAGTATTTTAATCCTAATTGTAGGGATGTTTATTGGTGTTAAGTTTACTTCTTGGCTATCACCAATTTATGCCATTGGGGTTATGACACTTGTTGGTTTATCATTCTCAGGGCTTGGCTTGTTTATGGCAACGACTGTTAAAAATGAACAAACATTCCAAACTGTTCAACAAGCAGTTGTCTTACCTATGACATTCCTATCTGGCGCTTATTTACCAATTAGCTTACTACCAGCTTTACTTAAAAACATTGCCTACATCAACCCGATGACCTATGCAACTGCATTTTTTAGAACAATTCTACTTGAAAAAGGTGGACTCACTTTGTTAGAAATGAAACAAGCAGGGCTTGCTTTTGATGTTTATGGCATCACCATCACACCTTGGATGAGTGGTATCATTGTCTTGTGTTTTGGCGTTTTGTTTTTAGTCCTCTCAACGAGGGTGTTTTATGTCGCTGATTTTTCTAAGATTAAAAGATAAGTGTATGCAATTGATACAAACCCAAATTTGGGCTAAGTAATTAGAATAATTTAAGACTTTTATAGGGATTAATTTCTGCAAAGAACAGAAGTTAATCCTTTATCCTTTAGAGTGATCCTTTTAGTGTCATCATAGACAATGGATAACTAAAAAAAGTTGACTCTTTTGAATCAACTCTTGCGTTTATATTTAATCTTCTCATAATAATTGACAAACTGTATAATTTTGAGATGCACTCAAGTCACATAATCATTTTTTCATTTACAATTAATTCTTTAATTTTAGCATATTCAAAGTAATTTGTAATGAGATTAACAAGCCCACTGATTGACATGACTTTATTTACATCATGAGCATGAACTTCTAGTTGTTTTATAAAAATATTTATTGGGTCAAGTGCTTTCATATCTTCATTAGATAATTGGCCATTAAACAAACATTTAATGCGTTGAAAATATTCTTTCATGATCCTTCCTTGATTCAATTGAATCAGTTCTTTTTGAAAGGTGATTTTCTCTTCATATTGTTCATCTTTTGTTGCAAGACTAGATCTAGAACCAACAATCTTTTTATAATCAACGTTATAACATTTTTCTATCAAACAAGCCTGTGCACATTCATGGCAAAGTCCAATGTCAACCGTTGATTCAATCATGGGATAACTAAGATAGAGTTTTCCTTGTTCTGTCTCATTATTAAAGAAGTTAAGAACTTTTTTAATGTCATCTTTATATTGCGGATCATGATTGTCTAAATCAAATAACAAGTATACTTCGGAAAAATCTTCCGACCTCAATTTAGCATAATCAAATGATTCAACAAATGTCATTCGAGTAGGATCTTGACAGTACTTTTTAGCAAGTGAGCAAAAGTGTTCTATAAAGTCAATATCATCATCAGATTGAACTTCATCATACAACTGATTTAATAGTGTTATAGCATGTAAGTTACGACCTACAGGGTAAGGAATAATCTCAATTTGATCACTGAACATGGATCTAAATCCTTCAAGAAAACGAAATTCCTGAAATCCTTCAACAATAAAAGCAATTTTACTACTCATGATTGAATTTTCCTGCTTTATACATTTTTTGTAAATTATGTGCTTCTCGTAGTTCCTTATCTGTTAAGCCCTGGAGCGAATGAATCCCTTTTGAGCTAAGAATAAACAAGTTATCAGGTCGAAATAGTGAATTCGTCATTAAATTAGTATTATGAGTTGTAAACATGACTTGGCCAGAAAATCGACGTAGTGTTTCTCTCACTATATTTTCAGATAACTCAAAATGATAGTAAGCATCAAACTCATCCATAAAAATGAATGATGCATCTTGCGCTTTAATAATCCAATAGTAATAAAGTAACAGTGCTTTAGTTCCAGTTGAAGCAACGCTAAAGATATCTGCAAACTTACTTTCGTCACTATCTTTTGAAAAATCAACATAGATTAATGCCTCTCCATCAACAATTTTACTAACTAGTTTATAGTGAATACCCAAGCTTTCTAGAAATAATTGTAAGTCATTCACTTTATTATTTTGTACAATTAGGTTAGTTATTGA
>CAZWEF010000082.1:0-7257 GCA_964632125.1 uncultured Erysipelotrichales bacterium | reverse complement strand
TGAGTAAAGATAGTTATTTAGGTAGTGATGATCCAACAAGTCAAAACAGGTATACATATGTTGGAAACAACCCAGTTAACTATGGAGATCCTAGTGGGCATTGGTGGGATCCATTAAAAGCAATAGGTGATGCAGCAAATGCAGTTGTTGACTTTGGAGTAAAAGCTGTAAGCAATGTTGTAAGTGCAGCCTCAGATATTGTTGACACAGTTGTAAGTGTTGGTAAGGATGTTTTCAATGGAGTAGTTAAGACAGTAAAAGCGGTGGGTGAATTTATAGGAGATACTTATGATGCCCTTGCTGGTAATAATAGAGTTGTGCCTGAAATAACAGCGAACAACGATTATAGCCAAAGTATAGTTGAAGGTGCTAATAGTACAGGTGATACAAGAACTCTTCAAGAAGAAATCACAATGCAGCTAAAACTAGGTGCAACACCAGAAGAAATAAAAGAATTGATACGTAAATATTGCGAGAAATATGATTTAGATGTACTTGTGTATGGGGATTATTTGTATGATTTAACAACTCAAACTTATGAGAACCAACAGGCAGTAGAGTGGAATAGTCAGAATGCATGGGAAAGAATTCAAACTAGCTTTAGAAACAATGCAGCTCAAGGATTATCGGGTGTAAAGCAAGTGATGGATTCTGGAAATACACTGATTGAGGCAATTGGGGAAAAAGCTGTTGATGTCATGAGATTTCTGGTTGAGAACAAAGATATTGTTAGTAGCATATTAGCAGCAACAGCTGCAGCACTTGCAGTTGCATTAGTTGTTTACACAGGTGGATTATCACTAGCGATACCATCTGGCTTAGCAGTTATTTCTGCAGGTGCAGGGGAAATGATTGTTGTTTTGACAACAACTGTAACAATCTCAGCTGAACTGTTTACACTTCTAACAACATCAGCAGTAGCTGCAGTTACAGTGATGAAAACGAGTGGTGGATCAGATTCATCGGATACTAATTCAACTAGTAGTGAAAGCTCAAGTGAAGGAAGTTCTCAGGGAGCAGAAAAAACGACACCTAAAGATTACTTGGATGAGGCACTGGATCAACAAGGATTAGAAGATGCTCCGAGCAATTTTAAACATAGTTGGACTGAGAACGGAGTGAAATATGAGGTAAGAATTCATGACGGGAACCCTAATTATACTAACTCTAGCAGTATTTACCGTGTATCCAGACAAGTCGTTGGTGAGGGGACTGAGTATTTAGGAACGGATGGCAAATGGTATCACACTTCAGTTTTAAATGATGTATTTAAGGATGGTAGATTGAATCCCCTTTACGATGAGGTTGCTGCAAGAATCACCCATATCCCACTACCTTAGGAGGCATTATGATAGAAATGGAAACTTATTCAAAAGTTAGTAGTGTAATTTTAGAAATAAACAATTATTTAAGTTCACAATCAACCATAAATTTCATATTTACTGTTATTAATGGCTATCAAGTTGTATTGGCAGGAAGTACCGGTTTAAATCCCTTTAATCCGGACTTTGAAATAGAGTTCAATAGGCCTTTTTATGTATCAAGTTTCTTCTCTTGGAACATAGTGACTACTCAAGAATTCATCAAACTAGCTAATGAGTTTGAAACAAATAAAACTATAAGCGAGTTAAATGTGGGGAAAGGAAATTTAGTGTTTAAATTAAATGAAGATGATAACGCTGGTCAAAAAATTACAATTGTAGCTAGAGATATTACTTTTAGAGTTTTGCCTAAGATTCACACGACTTAATGTATTTTAAAGTTGAGTATATTTAGGTTATACACATGATGTCATTTTGTAAGGGGGTTAATGATGATTGTTCAGTCGGAAAAAGAAGTGATTGAAGTAATTGAGCAGATAAACAACTATTTAATAAGATGTTTATGGATGGATTTTGAGTTGTGCCTTATCAATAAAAATGTGATTGTCTTAGCAGGTAGAGTCGATCAAAGTTATAATGATTTCTCAATAGAAATAGAATTTGTAGAACCATTATTTTTTTCAAGTCTATTGGATTGGAGTGCAAAAACAGGAAAGGCATTCATCTATTTGGTTGAAAATCAATACGCTTATAAAATATTAGATAAAACACCTATAAAACAGGGATATCATTTATTTGCAATAAATGCAGAAGACTTTGATGAGGCGCCTATTTTAATTGTTTCAAATAATATTAAATGTAAAATACTAAATGAAAATCCATTTAAATAAGATACTTTATTGCATTAGCTAACATGGTAGTTAAAGATGTTTATAGTGTTAATGTGAAGAAACATACAATAAACAAGAAGTTAGTATGAACGAAGTGTTGTGACACTTTACATAGACAGCGTATAATAGTATGTTCTAATGAAAAATTGGGTATAGAAAAAGGAAGTCCTTTTAGATGAAATAAGTCTGACGAAATACTTTAGAAAGAGGACTTCCTATGAATCATCCTACTGAACAAATTGCTAATGCGCTAGCCCACAAACAAGATATTAAAGAAATAGTTAGATTGCAGTTAAAACAAGCAGTCAATCATTTACTTGAATTAGAGTTTATCGTACACCTTGGCTATAAAATACGAACGTATTGGATTCAATAATGGTAACTCACGTAATGGTTATTATGATCGTTTTATCAATACTGAGTATGGGACTTTGAATTTAAGAGTACAAAGAGATCGTAATGGTGAGTTCTCTCAACAAACTGTTACGCCATATAAGCCTCGTAACGACACATTAGGGAGCTTTGTCATTTATATGTAACAAAAGGGTATGACAATGTCTGAAATAGCCAATACGCTTGTTAAAATGTATGGTCATCACTTGCAAGATTGCGCCAACGGAATCTGCAACTGAATGGAAGAATCTGCTTATGGATATCAAAGAAATGTGGTTTTGATTAAGTGTTATTGTTTATAGCAGATGGACTAACAGGTACAATGAGGATCCGATGCGGCATCATACGATTAGTTGAATTATTTAAGCAAAAAGATAATTTGTCAAATTGATTGACTAGATGGAAATTCATATTTACACAAACTTCTTGACAATACCGTTACAGTAACTTTAAGGTATGTAGACCTCATCTAAGTTATTTTATTAATTTCTAGCACTGAACTAGTTTGGTAAGGATTGAAGTACCAGATGTTTTAAGCATCTACGATTTTGAAGAATTGAAACATAAATACGTAAATAAAAATACAAGGAGGGGTAGAGATGATAGAAGCAATGAATCAGTTTATTGAAAGAGCGAATCAAATAAAAGAAACACTTGAAACAGAGGAAGCGACTAAAACAGCATTAATTATGCCATTTTTCAGTATGTTAGGTTACGATGTATTTAATCCTAACGAATTCATCCCAGAGTTCACAGCAGATGTGGGTATTAAAAAAGGAGAAAAGGTAGACTATGCAATAAGAATAAATGGCAAAGTTGTAATGGTGATAGAAGCAAAGAAAGTCGGAACTAACTTAACAAAAGTCGATAGTCAACTAACAAGATACTTTCATGTGACAGAGGCAAGCATTGCTGTGATGACAGATGGATTGGTATATCGATTCTATAGTGATCTAGATAAGAGTCACGTCATGGATACCTCTCCATTCTTCGAGTTTGATTTAATGTCTATCAGTAGCGCACAAGTACAAAATATTGAGAAGTTTAAAAAAGAAAGTTTCGATGTAGCAGACATTCTTAGTCTAGCAAGTAATTTAAAGAGTGTTAATTTAATAAAAGATAAGATGGAGAAAGAATTCATGAATCCTTCAGATGAACTTGTAAAATTGCTCATTGCAGATATTCATGAAGGAACTAAGACTAAAGTTGTGATTGAAAAGTATGCACCTATTGTAAAGAAAGCATTCCAGCAATTAGTGAATGATAAAGTAACATTGCGACTAAATAATGCCATTAATACATTTAATGAAGAAGTGGTTGTAGAGGATGTAAGTAAAATTAATACAACAGAGGAAGAAATTCAATTCTATCAAATTGTGAGATCATTGATTATGGAACATGTAGAGCTTAATAGGATATCTTACCGAGATACAGAATCATACTTCAATGTGTTATTAGATAACAATGGGAGAAAATGGATTTGTCGTGTTAAGTTCATTAAAGATGGTATGAATATCTATTTAAATGATGGTTCAACAACATTAAAAGCTTCAACATTAAATGAAGTATTTCAATACAAAGATTATTTTGTAAGCAGTTTGAAAAAGTTGATGAACTAAGTATAACAGATTAAAGGCCATGGTTGTGCTTGTCACACCCATGGCCTATTTGTATACTCTCTAAAAGCTGCTTAAACCCGAATCATTTGGCTATGTTTGTTGTATACACCTATATCTAGGTAAACAAAGAAACATGTGAACAATACCTTTACAATGGAAGTAGAGACATTGTACAATTATGACAAGGGTTTAAAGATATCAGTTACTATAGCTATGATGATCGAGGAATTTCGCAACAGTTCCTTGGTTCAGGTGAAATAGCACAAGAAAAACTTGTTTCTTTAGCAAAACAATTCGTAGAATCTAGAGGACTATATTCGGATAGATATTTACAATTTGCTGTAAATATTTGGTCTGATTTAGGGGAACAAAAATTTCATGATAGAAACGAACTAGGATACGAGGGTAGTGCGATTTAATTAGCAATTGCCTTAGCTGCTGTCGGTGCAGGTGCTGGAGTAATGAGGTTGGGTGGAGCACTAACCACAGGGTCATACGCAGCATTCATGACAGCAGGAACTGACTTCATGGTATTATCATTTGCATTCTATGGTTCAAACATATTCTCGACATCAGTATTAGAGACAACTGAAGATAGTACTCTTAGAAGCATAGCCAATAATATGACATGGACACACGATGTCTCATTATTAATGTTTTTAGCGGCTTCTGCATCATGTAACATGGGAGAATCTGTTAAACCAGATTCGGGAAAAGGTTATGACAGTTTTAAAGATTATAAGAAAGAGAATCCAGTAAAGATACAGGGGAACCAACAACATCACATTGTGGAACAAAGTCAAATTGAAAAGTCGGGATTTTCTCCACAACAAATTCATAACACAAACAATATAGTTGAATTGACTCCTGAGCAACATTCCCAGATTTCAGGTTTCTATAGCTCAAAGACTGACTTTAGTGGAGGGTTAAGAGTTAGGGACTGGCTAGCAGGGAAAAGTTTTGATTTTCAGTATCAATTTGGGATTAATAAACTGAAAGAATTGGGATTTATTAAATAAAAGGAGGCACGTATGAGAAAAAAAAGTCTAATGGAATTTGTTGATGAGTATATAGAAGCAGCTACTATCCATGGAGCATGCCTGCTCAATGGAGATTACAAGCAAGGTAACAAGGCCTTTGATAAAGCGGAAAAGATTTTCAAATTGTCAATTTCCAGCCCGGATAAAGAAAAGTTTTATGCGAGTGTTTTAAGCTCTACAAAAGATATAAACACCTTATCAAAGGCTAGTGCACATATGTTGAAATTAAATATTAATCCAAAATACGCAAGAAAAACTTTAGAAAAAATAGTAAAAGATAAAGAAGCACATCCTCTTTTAAGATCTAATGCTAGAATTTTTTTAGAAGAATGGGACAATGGAAATATAAAGCCAGTAGTCAACTAACAAGATACTTTTATGTGGCAAAGGCAAGCATTGTAGTGATGACCGACTTTCAAAGAAGAACTGTCGAAATTAGTTGAAACATATGATGTTATAAGAGTGAGTTAATAGAAGAGAAGTTTGCTCCCATTTGATTTGTCGATATTTTATAAGAATGTGATTGGTGACTATAAATACTGGTACATCTACGAAGTCATCAAGAGTTTAATCAACAAATAGACCACGGTTGTGCTTGTCACAAGTGGTCTATTTGCATACCATTTAAGAAGCTTCTCTAACCCAACGTCTTTTATACTTCTAACTTAAAACACCATGAACAGTAATCGATACTTAAGTATGTCATACGATGCATTAGGTAGAGAAACATCTCAAACCAATGCCATGGGATATACAAGTACCAAAGCATATGATGCATTAGGAAGAGTTGTTTCAAGCACAGATGCAAGAGGGATAACGACAACCAAAGTGTATGACTATGCAGGAAATGTCATTGTTGAAGTAGATGGTTCTGGTCATCAAACGCAATATCGATATGATCAAGCAGGGCGATTGATTGAAACAATTGATGCACTAGGATTTAGTCAAAAAACAAGCTACGATGTTTATGATCGAAAAATAAGTGAAACCAATCAAAAGAATCAAACAACGAGCTATGACTATGACAAACAAGATCGACTCATTAAAGAAACAAGACCTGATGGTAGTGTGATTCGTTATGGGTATGACACAAAAGGAAGAAAAGTGTTATCAGTTGATGCACTAGGGCATCAAACAGAATACTTATACAATGATTTTGATCAATTGATTCAAGAGATTAAACCAAATGGACTGATCATTGACAATGAATACAATACTTATGGGGATTTACTTGTAAGTAAAGATGATTTGGGGGTATTAAAGAAATACCAATATGATAAATATGGCCGAGTCGTTAGTGAAATGGATGCACTAGATAATGAAACAAGATATATTTATAACGACAAAAACCAATTAGTTGAAACCATTTATCCAACAGGATTAAGTGAACAAATCACCTATGATCATCTTGGAAGAAAAGTAAGTGTTCAAGATGTTAGAGGCATTGAAACAACGTTTAGTTACGATGCATTAGACAAAGTGATTCAAACCACAAGTAGTACAGGTTTAGTTACAAGCATGGTGTATGACCAAGTTGGAAATGTCGTTAAAAAACAAGTTGGTGAAAGAACAACTGAATATGTTTATGATGCACAAAACCGTGTGGTTAAAGAAATACATGGTGATGGAACATACAATGAAACGATATATGATGCATTAGGAAGAGTGACAAAAACAATTGATGAAAGAAATCAAAGAACGCACTATTATTATGATGCATTAGGCAATCAAACAAAAGAAATCAATGCCAATGGACAAATCGTACAAACAGCTTACAACAATCAAAACAAGGTATGGAAAACAACCAATGAATATGGACATATCATTGAATATGGATATGATTTAGGTGGAAATCAAACAAGTATTACGTATCAAAACAATTTATCAAGAACCTTTACGTATAATGAATCAGGTGAAGTAACAAGTGTATCAGACACAGACAAGCAAATAGAACGTTATACATATGATAAGCGAAATAGACAAATAGCGTATC
>CAZWEF010000081.1:0-7297 GCA_964632125.1 uncultured Erysipelotrichales bacterium | reverse complement strand
CTCCTCTGCATGTTGAAAGATAAACTTTACAGTGCCCGATAGCTGATCTTGAATTTCAATCAATGCCTTTGCTGCGCCTAAGAGCATTGCAGTATGTGTATCGTGTCCACATGAATGCATGACTTGATCCACAGTAGAAGCATATGGAACTATTGCATCTTCTTGCATTGGTAAAGCATCAATATCTGCTCTTAATGCAATAACTTTACCTGGTCGATTTGTTCTTAGTTCAGCTACAACACTAGTAGGCGTTGGTCTATCAATATAGAGTGAACCAAACGAAGTTAAAATCGATTCAATGTACTTAGCAGTCTCATATTCTTGAAACGACAATTCTGGATTAGCATGGATATGATTTCTCCACTCAATGACACTTTCTAAATCAATTAATGCTTTGGGATCCATAAACAACCTCCTCTTTATTTTAAGTTTTTTTAAGTATACCATAGCCATACTTCAATGTCATGTGCGAATTTCTATTGTTGAATCAATAACACCTTCTTTCCCTAGTATTTGTTTAAGTTCTACAAGAAGTTTTTCAGGTACATAAGGAACATGAATGCATAAGGTTGCAACTAAGTCGTCCCCATCTAGCGACCATATTTTTAAAGTAAGTATTTCACTGCCATTCGGTAAATGCTTTGTGACTAATTCTTTTAATAATTCATATTGATTTGCATCTGGCGTCTTAAACAGTATGATATCAATAATAGACTTCATATTAATAACAATTGATCGTATGATAAACAAGCTAATTCCAATAGACAACAATGGATCTAAGACATACCAATGAGTTAATTGAATCACCGTTCCTACTATTAATACTGCTATCCACCCTAGTAAATCCTCTAAAAGGTGAAGTGCAACTGTACGGTCTAATAATTTATTGGATCCCCTTAGTCTTAAAACAGGAACACCATTAATCACAACCCCAATAACAGCCATCAACATCATGCCTTTTGCGAGAACCGGCTGTGGATATTGCAATTTTGTAATGGCCTCCGTTAATACAAAAGCCACCCCAATAGATAAAACAAACATATTAATGAGTGCACCAATCACTGTTAATCGTTTTAGTCCATAAGGATATTGATTTGATGGTTTTTTAATTGAAAACTTTTGAAAAACAAATGAAAGACCTAAAGATAGAGCATCTCCTAAATCATGAATCGCATCTGACAAAATAGCAGTACTTCCAATTAATGACCCGCCTATCAGTTCAAACATTGCAAAACTTAGATTAAGTAGAAAGGCAATTAAAATGTTCTTACTACTATTCTCATGACTATGATGATTGTGATTGTGGCTCATGACAATTAACCTCCTTAACATGCTCTAACATCGTCAAAAGCAACTCGCGAACATGATTATCAGCAAGTGAATAAAAAACATACATACCTTCTTTATTACCCTTTACCAATCGACAAAATCTAAGTTCTTTTAAATGTTGTGATGTGGCTGATTGACTAAGCTTAACAATACTTGATAATTCATTTGTCGAATGAGCACCATTAATCAAAGCAAGCAATAGGCACATACGTGGATAACTACCCAATGCTTTATTTATTTCAACCATTCGTTCTATCGTCTCTTTATCCATGACTAACTCCTTATTATATTAGAATATACTAATATACTAATGTAATTGTTTCAATAAGTCAAGACATTCACTGAGATATTTTTATCCACATGTATCTACTTAAGTAATTGACCAAAGCATTGCAAATTTAAGACAATAGGCGTAAAATAATTCATGATATAAGAAAAGAGGAATAGGATGAAAAAATATATTTTAGCTTTAACATTTGTGCTTGTTTTAGCTGGGGTGGGATACTTTGTTTTAACACGAGAGGATTTGAATACCTATCAGTCTCGTGGCGTTATTTTATATGCACCAAGTGATGTTATTGACGACCACCTTGCATTGCTTGATTCGAAGGACTATACGATTAAGCTAGATGCAGCATTTAAAGAACTTGATGGCTGGATGATTTTAGAATATGAGGAAGCATTGAAGTTGGCACAAATTGGTGTGTTAAATGAACGAACTTCTAATCAAGAACCACAACCAGTCTTTGATATCAAAGAAAAAGCACCGCTTTATTGGGCAGATGCTAAAGATATTGAAACGTCATTCGATTTTCAAGATGCTGTCTATAATGGTAACCGTTTTTTAGGTCAAGACCGTGCATTAGTAAATGGTTATATCATTCTCAATCATTCTGAGTTTGTTAAAATACAAGAACAAAATTATCGATTAGTTGTATTGGATTTTAAAATTAACCCTGAGTTAATCTTTCAATCTTTCGAAGACATTGATTCACAGTTATTTGATTTTAATGTAAAGTAACAATAAAACAACGCTCGTTGTTTTTTTATTGATTAGCAGACTTAATCATTAGATTCTCTAGCTTTTTAATTGCTTGATCCTCAACCAACTTAATTCCTACCATATAATAGTGCTTATTCATTTTTTTTGCTTCACTCAAATAGGTGTTCGCTTTCTTTATGTCGTCACAAACTAAAAAGTAGTATGCTGCTAATAAACGTGACATAGTTGGTATGTTTGCTTTAAGTAACTTTTGAAAAGGTTTTTGGTTGTAGAGTCGTTTTGCTTGTAGAAAATTTTGTTTGTCCATCAGGTAGATTTCAAACAAGATCATTTCAAGCATTAGTCGATAATAACTAGGCATTTTGAATCTTGATAAGTGCTTCAATAAATCAAAACAATCATCTACTCTCCCTTTTTCATATAAGCAACTAGCTTTTAACAGTTGTGAATATAGTATTAGGTAATTATTTAAATCCGACTCATCGTGAACGTCAAAATAATGTTCATCAAACATCCCGATTGATTTACCTCTTATAATTTTTTCATTAGTATTTAACATGATATAAAAGGCCTGTTTGGCTTCTTTTGATTTACTCGCTTCTTTTAAATTCATACCATCATTAGGCACCCCAAGGTTTAAAGGTATGAGATTTAGACCAGCCATAAGAAAACCAACAATAGCACCAAAAAGGTAAAAAAATGAAATATAGGTTGATGGATGTGTCAGAATAAAAAGCAACACAAGAAAACATGATAGGATAAGATTGAAAATACCACCACCGAGATTGAGTAAAACAATGCTCAAATCTTCATGTTCATCTGGCACATACATTAAGCATTGACCAACAATGATGCCATTTGACTTTCCTACTTTAAAACGACCATCTTGATGATACAAAATAAGACCAAATAGACTAAATAAACTAAATTTATAGCCCGATATCAGTCCAAAAAAGAGATGACCTAATTCGTGAACCGTTACATGCAAAAAAACAACAAACATATAGATAACAAAATAAACAATGAGACTCAAACAAATGCCTCCTTCTAAGATAATTACAAATCAAACAATAGCTAAAGTCTAGCACAACATCTTGACTTATGCAAGTTGCTTATCGTCTCAGTCAATACATTTCAGTGTTTCTTGCCAGTAATCATCATTTGTAAAAAATAGTTTGCTTGTGTCATTGTCGAGATTAATGAAATCATTTAAACTCTCATCAACACCTGGAATTGACCATCTAAATGTAGAAAAGGTGAACGCCAGTCGACTTTTAAAGTCCACATATGTTGTTTGTCCACTCTGTTTTTGCTTTGTTTTTGTGCCTATCAAAACACAATTCTTATACTTAGCACGTAGTGCGTAGGCCAATATTTCCGCAGCACTTATTGTGTCTTTACTTACCCAAATCATCACTTTTTTGGGCAAGTATTTGTTTTGAACATCATTGGCATATACAACTGTTTTTTGAGCGAAGTGTAGCTTTAAATAGTCCCCTTGCAAGAAATAATTAAGAAATTGTACACATGCATCAATACGACCTCCAGCACATGTTCTTAAATCAATTACCATAAATGTTTGATTTGCATGGCATATTGCATCTAAAATATGACAAACATTGTTTTCGTTAATGATATCTAATTGGCAATAAAGTAAGCAATCAAATTTAATATCTATGACATAAGATTTTTTATTGAAGTGGTACTGTCTGATCAGTTGTTTTAGCCAACCAACTTCTATGTTCAGGTAAGGATCCTCTTGATGCTTGAGCATATGAGCAATCCACTCTTTTTTACTTAATTTATTTGTCATTATAACTTGTTGATTTTTACAGTAAATGCTTTGTTCATAAAAGTGCTTTGTCCATTGTCGCCTTAATTGTTTAGACATACTACTCCATAATTAATTGTGAATGATCTTTCGATGAATTGACTAAATCTTTTGTATGAATCAGCAACAACTCTGGATTACCCTCTCCAAATAATAAGTGAGCAATCAATATAAGTACGCACCCTACAACAAAAATCACTGGTATACCATATACCATAAGTTGCAAAGGAAAATAGCCAAGTAATAAACTTGCAACAATTGATATATGTAAAACTGCAACAATTGATGATACCATGACTTTAACTTTACTGTAGTCAGAATAATGAACTGTCGAGTTAAGCAATAAACCATACCCAAAAACACCACATGCTATACTTTGAACCAGAAGATCTATTAGCACTAGTTGTTTAAATAGGACTAAATAGATAAGCAGGCACATAAATGGCCAAATAACGCCCATAGCCAAGCGAATGGTGTTTTGAGCTCTCCATAGCGTTTTAATATCAAACGGAGATGCTATTAGCGCCTCAGAAAAAAGTAAGTCTTCCACATTAAACAAAATGACATTGATAAACCAACCCATACTAATCATATAAATCATTGTGTAGTAATGTTGAATATTTAGCCAGTTCATCAATAAAATCATCATCACTGGTGATAGTATAAATAACGAAAGTCTAACAATACTTCTACGTAAAAAATAATAGGTTTTCCAAGTCAAAAACGTCATGATAACACACTCCTTTTGATGATACGTTCTATAAGAATGTCTTGTTTTAAAGAAAGTTTAAAAAGAACAATCAGACCACAAAAAAATGCTACTAGTGATATTGGATACATTAAAATTGTGATACCAAAACATATTTGAATGATGACTAATACCAATAACAAAATGATTTTTTGATTTGTTGGAAGCATTAGATAGATAGGATAAGCTAAGTAATTTAAGCTTACAACAAATACCCAAATTGGTAGGTCAAAGACACCTTTTATAAGTAGTGGTAACCCTAAGTATCGTTGTACAACATTTAGACAAACGAAGACGATGATACTCTTAACCATTGCTTGTAATAGAATCATCGATTGTTGGTTCCTTAGTTTAATGGGTGTTGCAAGAATTAACTCTAAACTTTTACTGAATGGGTCTTCAGCAACACTCATATAAAAAGAGACAGAAACAATTAAAACAATACTTCCCATCACTTTTAGGACATCTTGACCTATTAATCCTTGTATAATCCAAATATAGACAGTACTAGATATCAAAAACAGAACAATCGAGAGCCATTGTTTCATGATAAAGAGTCGATAAACACTATACAGTTGTTTCATCTTCAGTCACCCCATACAAATGTTTGTACAATGTCTCAAGGTTTTGAGAAGCATCAATGTTATAACGTTCTTTTAAAGATTCAATGCTCCCTTGTTCAAGAACTTGCCCTGATTGAATAAAGGCAACACGATTTGAAAGCTTCTCAACTTCGAATAAGTCATGCGAATTCATAAATATTGTGCAACCGCTTTGCGCTAATTGTTTGATTAATTTCCTTATCTCAAATTTGCCATCGACATCGAGGCCTTTTAGAGGCTCATCTAAAATTAAAAAATCAGGTTTTACCACAATGGCTCTTGCCAAACAAAGTCGTTGTTTCATACCTTGAGAAAAGAAACTGATTTTTCGATGTTGCATACTTTCTAAACCAACCCATTTGAGTGCTTCATCGATGGCCTGATTCATATCCGTTTTGTTTACTTTTTGATGATACAATCGATAAAATAGTTCGATATTCTTTCGTGCACTAAGTTGCTTATACAAATAGAAACTCTCTAGAACAAAACTTGTCTTTTGTTTAAAAGCAATTAAATCATGATGTTCATTGTATACAATCATACCTGAATCTGGTTTATACAAACCTAAAATGAGACGAACTATGGTTGTTTTACCAGACCCATTTGGTCCAATTAGCGAAAAAACATCACCCTTTTTCACAGTTAAGTTAATCCCTTTAAGTATATCCCTTCCTTCAAAAGACTTACAAACATTCTTTAATTCTAACACTACTATTCCCCCTTTTTAAAACAACTATTTTGGTTTGTCGTAAAGCGACACTTAGAGCATGCAAAACGAACTGAACACTTCGCACAAGAACCATACACTTGCTCATCGTTAATAGAAACTTGCCAGTAGCTTTCAGCCATTTTTTTAATGATCCCTTCAAATGGCTCATTGAATAAATTACCTAACACAACTTGACGATGTCCTAAACACGGAACCACATCACCTTGACTCAAAACGGTTAATTTTCCATACAAACAATGATCAACAAGTTGCTTATCGTAGTAAGCATTGATGTCAACCGGAGTGAGCGATTCTTTACTCAGTAACATTGCTTTTTGTTGAACTAAAATTCGATGACTCATTTCCAATTGCTCGTATATCTTTTGATCGTAAGTTGCTAAAGATATTTTCTTTTGTCGAAGATCAACATTCAACTGTTGCCAATGACGAAGTTGAATATCAGTATCTACAAACACAATCACATTAAGATTTTGATATTGATTAAATAAGTCATCAAAAATAAATGTTTGAACGTAAACATCAATAGACAAATTGTTTAAGAAATACAAAAGTTCATTGACTTGTGGATAAAGTAAAACATCACCACCCGTCACCATCAAACTAGAAATACCATAATCTACCAAAAGATTGATTTCCCTAATCCATAGTGAAACATCAATCGGTTGATCCTTTGTAACATGTTTTAAATATGTTGGGCAAAAGGCTTCAACATCACTTACTTGTTGATTAATTGAACCTGTAATTTGTATGGTTACATGATTTAATACTGGTCGCTCTTTTTGATATCTTTGCATTGTAAAATAATTAAATTTTCTCAACTTATCAATATAAACAGGATGCGAAAAATACCGACCCCACCCCATTTCATTTAGTCGTTTGTAGACATCATGTGCCTCAATGGGTTCATTTGATTCAGCCTTGGTCAATAAAGCACAGACATCTTGAGTTAAAAACATCATTTCTTTTGACAGCAAATGATAAAGAACACCGCACTGGTCATCCATTTCAAACATAACCTCTGGGTTGAGTCTAAAGTATCTCTCCATGAATGTGC
>CAZWEF010000080.1:0-7360 GCA_964632125.1 uncultured Erysipelotrichales bacterium | reverse complement strand
GAGGTGATGATATGCAACTTACAAATGCACAACTACAAACAATGTCTTCAAGTATGATTTTATCAATCGTTAATACCGCCCTTCGTAATCACTACGATTCGTTAGATGCACTCATTGATGATTGGGATCTTGATCGTCTTTTGTTAATGGATGTTTTACATGCTTATGCTTATGATAAAACATTAAATCAATTCAAATGACAACGTATGTTTTCGAAGACGTTTTATACATAAGTGAAGCAAAAGGATCCATTACAAATATTCTTTTATCTTTTCACTTACCCCTCAAATCCATTCGTCACCGCATTCAAACCGGTCTTATTAAGGTTAACCAAGAGACTGTGTCTTTTGATCATGATGTGTCTTTATTTGACGTGATAAGCGTCGATTTGTTTGAGACATGTCAATACGAGCCAAGCGGGAAATATCCTTGTATTGTATATGAAGACGACCATTATTTGATTGTCAATAAACCTGAGGGACAAGTTGTTCATGATGATCACAACAGTTTATGTCATGATGTTGCAACATACTTAAACCATCGAGTCATTCGCTTTGCGGGCCGTTTGGACATCGACACATCTGGGCTTATGCTATTTTATAAGCATTTCGTAGCAAGTAGTGCCACTGATGAACTCATGATGAAACACCAAATAGATAAAACGTATTTAACCATTGTCGAAGGACAAGTAAATAAATGCGGCACAATCCAACTACCTATCGGTAAAGATCGTCATTCAAATAAACAACGTATTAGTCAAACAGGTGTCCTTGCTACCACTCATTATAAAGTACTTAACTCAAGCAAAAAACGGTCATTACTTCAAGTCACCATTGAAACCGGAAGAAAACATCAAATTCGAGTTCATATGCAAGCAATTGGTCATCCTATTGTAGGTGATGTTTTATATGGAAAAAAAGCGAATCGAATGGCTCTCCATTGTTTTCGCTTATCTTTTAAAGACCCTTTCTCACATCAAACAATCGATGTGAAACAAGATCCTTCTATTTCATTTTATGCATTACTTAATAGCTAATCGTACATGTCCCTTAGCTGCTTCTAACTTACTTGTTGCTTCTTTTGCATCAACTTGCGCAAGAATCATAACAATCGCTAACTTTACATGCCCATCTGCTTTGGTTAGTGTTTCAATGGCTTCTTCTCTTGAAACACCTGTTGCTTCAATCACAATGTTTTGCGCTCTTACTTGAAGTTTTTGATTGGTTTGTTGGACATCAACCATTAAGTTTTGATACACTTTACCAGATCGAATCATAGCACCAGTACTAATAATATTAAGCGCCATTTTTTGAGAAGTACCTGATTTCAAGCGTGTTGAACCGGTCAGCACTTCAGGTCCATTCACAAGTTCAATCGCAATCGATGCATAAGCACTAATGGCTGCATCTTTATTGTTTGCTATCGAAACAACTGTAGCACCAATTTCATTTGCATATTCAAAAGCGCCAATCACATACGGTGTTCTTCCACTTGCTGCAATGCCAACAACGGTATCATTTTGTGTAAGCTTTATGTTCATTAAATCTTGTTTCCCTAGCTCTTTAGAATCTTCTGCACCTTCAACGGCTTTAACAAAGGCTTTATCACCACCGGCAATAATTCCCTGTACAAGTTCTTGCGAAACACCAAAAGTTGGTGGACACTCAACTGAGTCAAGCACTCCCAAACGACCACTTGTTCCGGCCCCTAAATAAATAAGCCTTCCATTATTTTGTATACTTTTTGCAGCTTGATCAATTGCTTTTGCAAGCTGAGGCAACTGGCTTTTAACTGCTGCAACAACGTTTAAATCTTCTTCATTCATCAATGTTGCAATGTCTAATGCACTCATTTGATCAAGATCCATTGACTTTGGATTACGTTGTTCAGTTGTTAGTTTTGTTAAGTCAATCATCGTGTGTCTCCTTTAGATTTTTATTTTACTTAATCATTATAACAAATTAAAACTAAATTTTATATTTTTTTTGAGGTAAAAATGAAAAAACAACTAAAAAACATCCAAGAAAACATTCTTTTATTAAAAAAAGTTCCCAAAGTAACACTTGTTGCTGTGATTAAAAACCAAACAAATGAAGATGTTCAAGCACTCATTGACTTAGGGATACATGAAGTTGCTGAAAACAGAGTACAAGCACTGATTGAACGTGCTCGTGTTTTTCCTAATTTAACTTATCATTTAATTGGTCGTCTACAAACCAATAAAGTTCGTATGGTTTTACCTTATGTCTCAATGATTCAATCTATTGCTTCAATTCGTTTACTACAAGTTATTCAAGAAGAAGCGTCAAAACAAGGTAGAATCATAGACATCTTGTTTCAAATCAACCCTGGTGAAGATGTCAATAAACAAGGATTCTCAAAAGAAGCATTAGAAGAAGCATTAATAGTTGCTAAGAGATGTCCAAATGTTCGAGTCAAAGGGTTGATGTGTATGGCCATGCAAACAGATGATCAAATGCTTATTGAACAAACTTTTTTAACAGCAAAGGCTTGGTATGACTTATATGATGATGGTTTTGAATACCTATCCATGGGGATGTCAGGTGATTATCAAATTGCTTTATCTTGTTATGCATCGATGATTCGTGTTGGTTCCCTTCTATTTGAAAAAGCATAGTTTCCTATGCTTCAAATACAACTTTACCATCAATAATTGTTTTAACAATATTTTTTTCTTGTGTAAATGGACATCCATTAACAATCACAATATCAGCGTCTTTTCCTACTTTTAAACTACCGATACGATGATCAATACCTAGCATTCTTGCTGGATTGATGGTGATTGCTTTTAACCCATCCTCAAACGATAACCCTTCATTCATCGCTAGGCCAACGGCTAGTTTTAAATACTCTTGTGGAATCACTGGAGCATCTGTTACAATCGCAATCTCTACGCCTGCCTGAACTAATGCCGCAGGTGTTTTAAATGTTTTATTGACTAGTTCAAACTTAGAACGAGATGTCATAGATGGACCAACAAATGCACTAAATCCACTTTTTTTGATTTCATCAGCAATTAAATGACCTTCAGTACAATGATCAAGTGTCATATCTAAATCAAATTCTTTAGCAATACGAATGGCTGTAAAGATATCATCTGCACGATGCGCATGTGCTTTTAATGGAATTTCTTTTTTAAGTACTGGTATCATGGCTTCTAAACGAAAATCATAAGCTGGTGTATTACCATCTTTTGCATTTTCTTTTTTAGTCATATAATCTTTTGCTCTTAAAATGGTTTCACGTAAAAGAGCAGCCGTCCCCATTCTTGTCATTGGCATTTTTGCTTTTGCATTGTAAACACGTTTAGGATTTTCACCAAATGCAATTTTCATCCCAATCACTTCTTTTACAATCATGTCATCAATGCATTTACCATATGTTTTAATACTTGTATATTGTCCACCAATCACATTCGCACTACCAGGTCCTGTTGCAACAGTTGTCACACCTCCTGCATAAGCATCTCTAAAGCCCATATCCATTGGATTGATACCATCTATGGCTCTTACTTGTGGTGTAATTGGTTCTGTCATTTCATTGGTATCGTTACCTTCAAATCCAATTGCTTCTTCATGTATCCCTAAATGAGAATGTCCATCAATGAATCCTGGAAAAACATTAAGTCCAGTCGCATCAATGATTGTTGCATCTTTTTCACTCAAATTTTTCCCTATGGCTTTAATTGTTTTATTTTCAATCAACACATCTGTTTGTTCTAATACCCCATCTTCAACTGTATAAACTGTTCCATTTTTTATTAAGATCATCTTGTATCCTCCTTTTATTAAAACCATTATACGCTTTTTTGCTAACAATTGCGATAAAAATATGATAGAATAAATCCATTAGGGAGGCATTTTTATCGATACACAAGTTACAGAATTCTTATTTAGTCTACACAACCCCATTCTCAATATACTGATGATTCTACTTACATCTTCTGGTAATTTAGCAATTATTTGGGTTGTTTTAGGTGCATCATTAACAAAAATGAATCGCCACAAAATGGTTCCCTTGTTCCTTGTTATCCTCATTACATCGCTTATTTGTGATGGTTTACTTAAAAACCTGATCCAAAGACCAAGGCCATTTATAACCAAAAACATCACACCACTCATTGCTCGTCCAAATAGCTACTCCATGCCTTCTGGCCATGCTGCGACATCTTTTGCTGCAGCGGTTGTCTTATCATCATTTTTTCCACAATATACGATTTGGTTTTATTTATTAGCAAGTTTAATTGCTTTATCAAGAGTCTATGTTGGTGTTCATTATATGAGTGATGTTATTGTCGGTTCAGTCATTGGCATTGTGGTTGGGGTTGTTTATCTTTTTTCAAGATAATGAACAAAAACTTTATAAATTCAAACTGTTTTTTCTTAAATGAGAAAAAACTTTTTTAATATACCATGAAAGCAGGTTCCCTTTAATTCAGGCATAATCCTTCTATGCATTTTATTAGCGTTTCAAAAAAAGGAACACCTAGTTCCTATTTGGTTACTTCCCATTTACAGCGAATTGGAGATGTAATGATCTCCTCTTTTTTTAATGCTTTAAAGACCGAGTCAACTACTTTACGATCAAGACCTGACAATGTCGCCACTTCACCTGCAGACAAAGGTTTACCTGCCTTTAACATTGTATCAACGACAATTTGTTTATCATCCATGAGTTCACCTCCTTACGCTTGTATTTTTAACACATATTGAACACCAATACATCCAATACCTGTATGTGTTGCAATCACTGGTGCTAGCAAATCAAATTGGCTATCTACATGAAAGCGTTCATCAACAAGTTGTTTTAGTTTTTCTCCTGTTTCAGGACTCATTGCGTGAAGGACAGTAAAGACATATGACTGCGAGTTATCAATATTTGCTGCAATATCATCTAAAATCGCATCAAATGCCTTCTTCTCAGTTCGAGCAACTGCAAACTTATCAATCACACTTCCTCTCTCTGCAAACTTTAACACTGGTTTAATCTTTAACATAGAACCAAGTAACGCAGCAGCAGTAGAAATACGTCCACCTCTTTTTAAATGATGAAGATCATATGGAATCAAATATGTATTGGTTTGTTTTTTCATTTGATCTAATGCCTCTAAAATAGCTTCAAGCGGTTTACCAGCTTCAATCATTCGTGCAGCTGTTAATGCCATTTCTGCTTCAACATAACAAACTGATTCTGAATTAACAACTGTTACATTGGTAACACCAGCAACTTCCATGGCACTAATTGCACTACCATAAGAGCCACTTAAACCATCTGCAATCAAAAAGAATAAAACATGATCATGGCTTTTACAATAAGTTTCATAAGCCTCTACAATTTTCCCATAGTTTGGTTGTGCTGTTGTTGGTTGAGCGCCTTTTTTCATAGCATCATAAAACATGTCAACTGACAAATTGCGTCCATCCTCGTATTCAACACCGTCCATACTGACAATATTGTATATTTTTGTCATATCATATTTTGCTAAAACGTCGTCAGTTAACATTGAATTGCTGTCAACTAATATTTTAATTTTCCCCATTTTTTACCCCCTATACTTATTTTTATCACTTCCATTATACTCTTTTTTAAGCTATAATGATAGTGTTGCAAATGGAAAATAATGACAATGACTAAACTTATTCAAAACATTTCATTTGTAGATTAATACAATAACAACGTATATTAAATTAACAGGTGGTGATGATTTTGTTTAAGTTCAATAATAAAAAAGAAGTTTTTGTATTCATTATGGGGTTTATACCACTCATAATCATAGGTGGTGTTGCTGCTTATATCCTATTAAATCCAATCTTAGATGATTTAAAAGCAAGTGTTACAAAGTATGTGATTATGGCTGTCCTCGTTTCATTTGTTCTATTGCTTTTAATCATTTTATTTAAATTAAAACAAATGAAAAAAATCATGACGTCTATAATCGTTTTACATCTCATTTTTGGTGCTTTAAGTTTGTATGCACTCGATTTGTATGTTCGCACATCTAATGCACTAAATGATGCTTTAACACAACAATCAACCGCTAATTTTTATTTAGTTGCATTAAAAGATAAAGGAATTACGCCCGAATCTTTAGCTGGTAAAACATTAGCAACTATGGATGATGCCTTTTGGGGAGATATCAATGTAAAACAAATTATGGCTGAACATAAAAAAACGCCAGTTGATTATAACGCATTTACCGTTAAATACATCATCAATTATATTGAAGCATCAGAAATGCTTGAAAATGGCTCAGCTGATTTGATTTTAATAGATAACTCTGGTTTATCTAAAATTGAAGCTGTTAATCCTGAGTTTATCAAGAAAATAGAAAAAGTTGCAACATTTAGTTATGATATTGCACTTGTACCTGGTGCAGATTTAGATATTTCTCAAGAGCCATTTACGGTGCTTCTTGCAGGTCTTGACAATCGTGTTTTGGATGGAGAAGATGACATTAACAGTGGACGTACTGATGCCATTATTATGGCAACATTTAACCCAAAAACCATGCGTGTTTTAATGGTGAGTATCCCTCGCGACACTTTCCTTCCTATTCCATGCCAATTTAACTACAAAGATAAAATCAATGCTGCAGGTATGACAGGTGGCATTGGATGTACCATTGATGCCCTTCAAAATGCCTTCGATGTTCCAATTGATTACTTTGTAGTTGTGAACTTTGATGCTGTTGTGGCTGCAGTAGACGCCATGGGTGGCATTGAAGTTGATGTCCCTATTTCATTTTGTGAACAAAATAGTGTTGGCGCTTATGGTAACAATCAGATTTGCCTAGAACCAGGCGTTCAAACACTCAATGGACAACAAGCCTTAGCACTTGCCCGTCATCGTAAAACTGTGGATGATATTATTCGTGGTAAAAACCAAATGTTGATTATTCAAGCTGTTGTGACTAAATTTGCACAAAACGCAAGTAACATGTCGCTTCCAGAATTGCTTCCTATTGTTGAAGGAAATTTTAAAACAAACTTTGGTCAACAACAGTTTGGTCAATTTATGACACTTGCGCGAAACATCGGATTTGAATCAATGTTCTCTCCAACATCTTCGCTATTAATGGAGAAAATGACCTTGTTAACTTATGGTGAAACAGTCAACGAAGCTTCTGTTCAAATCCCTATGTATGACAGCATCACCGAGATTACAAATGCCATCAATCAGGTATCTGGTCGTGAACCATTTTTACCACCAACTGAATTTGCATTTGATCCTAATGTACCGATTAACTAACATGAATCTCATATTTTGAGATTCTTTTTTGTACATATCCTATTAAGGTTCACTGAGTCGTCTTCCATTTTCAAGCTTTTTAGGCTATAAT
>CAZWEF010000079.1:0-7613 GCA_964632125.1 uncultured Erysipelotrichales bacterium | reverse complement strand
AAGCATTTAGAACCATTCCTGTTATTTTATCAATTATTGAAGATATGAAAGTATTGTGTCCAAATGCATGGTTGATTAACTTTACAAACCCTGCAGGTATGGTAACAGAAGCAGCCATCAAATATGGTGGATGGAAACGTACGATTGGTTTATGTAATGTGCCAATTGGGCATATGAATGGTTGTAACGCGGTTTATGGATTGCCAGAATTTAGCGATGAATTCTATTTCAAATTTGCAGGGTTAAATCATTTCCACTGGCATCGTGTTTGGAATAAAGCAGGTGATGAAATTACAAGTGAAGTAATTGATCGTTTGTATCATCCAACTGATCGAATTGTGACAGAAGATATGAAAAATATTCATCAAATTCCATTCAACTATGATTTACTTAAATCAGAAGGGCTTCTTCCATGTGGATACCATCGTTATTACTACATGACTGAAGAAATGTTGAAAGAAGAATTAAAAGATTTTGAAAAAAATCAAACTCGTGGTGAAGTAGTAAAAGAAACAGAAGCACGTTTATTTGAGTTATACAAAGATCCTAAATTAGATTATAAACCAGAAGAGTTAACAAAACGTGGAGGAACTCATTATAGTGATGCAGCTTGTGAAACAGTGTCTTCAATTGTTAATGATAAACGTAAAGTAATGGTTGTAAGTACTCAAAACAATGGTGCTATTGCAGATCTTCCTTATGATTGCATTGTTGAAATTTCAGCTGAAATTACAGCACATGGTGCAGAACCATTGAATTGGGGAAGCTTTAAATCAGGACCTAGAGGTATGTTACAACTACAAAAAGCAATGGAAGAATGTGTGATTGAAGCGGCTGTAACAGGTGATTATGCTAAAGCAATTGAAGCATTCACAATCAATCCACTTGTTGTAAGTGGACCAACTGCAATTGAAATGTTGAATGAAATGCTTGTTGCAAATAAAGATTATTTACCTCAATTCAAATCAACCATTGAAGCGCTTGAAAAGGGGTCTAAATAATGCCATTTCCTAAGAACTTTTTATGGGGTGGAGCAGTTGCTGCAAACCAATGTGAAGGGGCTTATTTAACAGATGGGAAAGGGATGTCAATGGTTGACATCCTTCCTAGTGTTGATCATGGGCGTTGGGAAGCCATTGTTAATCCAAAAGCGGCATCACAAAAGGATTATGGTTATTATCCAAGTCATCGTTCAATCGACTTTTATCATACTTATAAAGAAGATATAAAGTTGTTTGCAGAAATGGGATTCAAAGTATTTCGTACGTCTATTTCTTGGCCACGTATTTTTCCTATCGGTGATGAGTCAACACCTAATGAAGCCGGACTTAAGTTCTATGATGATATGTTTGCTGAGTGCAAAAAGTATGGTATGGAGTTACTTGTGACGATTAATCATTTTGATACACCTTTTGGTTTATTTGAAAAATATAATGGTTGGACTAATCGTAAAGTAATTGATTTTTATTTAAACTACTGTGATGTTATTTTTAATCGCTATAAAGATGTTGTTAAATATTGGATTACATTTAATGAAATCAACATGATTTTACATGCGCCTGCTTTTGGTGGTGCTTTTGATCTAAATGGTATTGAGCATCCAACACAAATGAAATACCAAGCCATTCATCATCAATTAGTTGCATCAGCTAAAGCGACTAAATTAGCGCATGAAATCAATCCTGAGATGCAAATCGGTTGTATGATTGCTGCAGGTAACTTCTATCCCAACACATGTCATCCTAATGATGTTTGGAAAGGGATTGAACAAGATCGAGAAGGTTATTTCTTTGTTGATGTTCAAGCAAGAGGGGCTTATCCTAGCTATGCTAAACGTGTGTTTAAAGAACAAAATATTCAACTTGAGCTTGCGACAGATGACTTAGAAGTTCTAAAAACGTATCCAGTTGATTTTGTTGCTTTTAGCTATTATTCTTCTAGGGTTTCAAGTGCAGACCCTGAAGTCAATAAGAAAACAGAAGGAAACATTTTTGCATCACTTAAAAACCCTTATTTGCCTTCAAGTGAATGGGGATGGCAAATTGATCCTCTTGGTTTAAGAATCACTGCAAATCTATTATATGATCGCTATCAAAAACCTTTGTTTATTGTTGAAAATGGTCTAGGAGCTAAAGATGAATTGGTTAATGATTTTGTAGAAGATGATTACCGTATTGACTATTTGCGTGCTCATATTGAAACCATGGAAGATACCATAGAAGATGGTGTTGATTTAATTGGGTATACAACATGGGGATGCATTGACTTAGTGAGTGCAGGTACAGGTCAAATGTCTAAGCGTTATGGCTTCATCTATGTTGATTTAGATGATCAAGGTAACGGTACACTAAAACGTTCTTATAAAAAATCATTTAATTGGTATAAAGATGTCATTTCAAGTAATGGAGAAAAACGATGAGACTCTACATAACAAAAGACTATGAATCAATGAGTGTCCTTGCTAAGCAGTTTTTATTAGCGCAAATGGTTAAACAAAGACGTGTTAATCTAGCAATTACAGGTGGTAATACACCAATTAGAATGTATGAGATGCTTGTTGAAGAATTTAAGGAACACCCAATTTATCAAAATGTTCATTTCTATAATTTTGATGAATTGCCCTTTGTTGATGGTAGTTTAGGGGCTACCATGAGTGATTTAAAGCGTTTGTTCTTTGATCCTGCTCAAGTACCACATCAACAAATTCATCACTTTAATGAAAAGAATTATCTAACATTTCCTTCAGTTTTAAAGCAAGAGGGAGGGTTAGATGCCATTTTGATTGGTATAGGTGCAGATGGTCATTTTTGT
Organism: uncultured Erysipelotrichales bacterium; assembly: GCA_964632125.1. Taxonomy (GTDB): domain Bacteria; phylum Bacillota_I; class Bacilli_A; order Erysipelotrichales; family CAZWEF01; genus CAZWEF01. The sequence goes on along the minus strand of CAZWEF010000079.1, from coordinate 4,802 downwards.
GGTAATATGCCAGGTCATACTTATTTTGAAAATGATACAACAGTGATTCCTGTTCCAAATGAACTTCAAGATGCTTTGAAAAAAGCGTATCAAACTGATAAAGAGTTTGAAGATTACTTTGTTACAATGGGGCCTCGCCTTGTGATGCAGTCAAAACAAATTATTTTGATTGCAAATGGGAAAGCCAAAGCTGCGATACTAAAAAAGGCATTAAAAGGACCAGTAACAGTTGATATTCCTTCATCTGTATTGCAATTACACCCTGATTTGGTTGTGATTTGTGATGAAGATGCTGCAAGTGAATTGGAGCACTATGCTGAATAGTGTGGGAAGTTAAAATGTAAAAGCAAGAGTTGATTCTTTGGAGTCAGCTCTTTTTGTTTGTGAGAAGATTAGAATCAGCCAAGATTCTTAAGTGATAGTGATGGAAGCTGAGGCTTAAGAGAGCGACAACAAGGACAAGCATATAAAGAATGGTTAAGACAAGCATGGATAAGTTTAGCCAATTGAGAGTCAAAAGAAACGAGTTGAATCGGTTCATTAGAATTAAAATATTTACATCTTCAATATTAAGAAGATTTAGTGTAGAGTAGTTAATAGATATAGAAATACCTCTGGTTATTGGTTTGTGCAAAAACATTTTAACATGGATTGGTATACTATGCCTTTTTATTATTCAAAAAAGGTGTAGGGTCTTTTTTCACACCAAATATTTTAGAGTCTAAAAAAATCAAGTTAATATAGACATTATCTTGAATATGATCTTTATGTGTGTTAACATCCAAAGAAATGGGGTATATTATGTGCAAGAGTAGTAGAGAATTAAAAAAAGAAGCATTAGAAATGCTGAAGGGAAGATGGGGGAAAGCAATCCTTATAGGGATTGTACCATGGGTGATTGTTTTTGTTCTTAGCTTATTTTTAAGTATGATCGCTTTAAGTAATTTGTGGTCACCATTGGCTGATGCCGTAACAGGTGAAGAGTTCATGTACGTATTTTCGAATTACATGATGGTCTTATTTCCATTTAGTTTGGCTGTACAACTTCTTACTGTAGGGTTGAATTTCGGTATTAAGGCTGCTTACCTAAAGATGTTTCGTGATCCGGATTTTGATGGTAATGCGTTGGTTTCATTCAATGTATTCAAAAATTTGTTGTTTCTAAAAGTCTATATTCTGAGTATTGTAGCATCAATATTTATTGCACTATGGACAGTATTACTCTACATACCGGGGATAATTAAGTCATTCTCATATTCGCAAGCAGATTATATTTTGATGGATAGTAATGATGAAGGGGCATCAGTTGGAGCTTTAGAAGCAATTACGAGAAGTCGTCAATTAATGAATGGGCATAAACTACGCTTGTTTTGGTTGTCATTTAGCTTTATTGGTTGGTTTATACTTTCTGCATTTACTTGCGGAGTAGGATTTGTCATTTTAATGCCATATATTAACCTAACTATGGCTGCATTTTACCAAGATTTACTAGATCATCAAGATGAAGGTGGATTTTAATAACGGCATAAAAAGAAACATCCCTAGGATGTCTTTTTTTTAGGCTCACGAAACTCTATTTTCTTTAATGTCGACTAAATTCATGGCCCAACTAGTGTATATATTAAGAATAATTGTTTTGATAAATTTGTATGATAGAGTGATACATAGAAGTTGTGGTTATACCCTATGGAAACTGACACTTACATTTTATTTTTTTGGCCTGTTAATCCGTTTGCCATAAACAACAACACTTTGTCAACACCACGTTCTTTGATATCTATAAGTAAGTTCTTCAATTCAGTTGTGGATTTTACTGGTGCAATGTTGTAGGTGAGGGATTTTTATATACCCAATTCCCATTTACTAAAACTATTATACGCTGTCATATCTTGCCGTATGTTGAAATGAAAAACATTTAATGATATAATTTAATATGTAAAAAATATAGAAATTATAAGGAGAAAATGTGGATAAAGGCTTTTTAGTGAATCTGCATGTATCGATTTATTAAAACTAAAAAAATCAAGGGGGACATTGGAGTGAAAAGAATAAAGATTATGATGGTCATTGCATTATTTTGCTCACTTATACCGACGACATTTAATGCACTTGAGGAAATACCTAAAGAAATGCCAACAAGTGAATCGTCTGAACAAAAAGAAGAACCCAAAGAAACACCGCAAACGGAAGCTTTTTTTAGTGCGACTGATTTTGTTGTTTTTTTGGATGATTTGAATGACCTAACAGAAGAAAAAATTTTAAGTTTGGCTCAAGTGGTGACACCAAGTGGTGTAAAAGCAACCATAGACCAAACGATGCTCAATGAGTTAAAGAACGCAACAACTGAGGGCGAAAAGTTCATCACAATACAAGCAGGTGAAGACAGCCTAACAGTAAAAGCGACAATTAAGGCTCAACCAATGATGATTGCACCAACAGCAAATGTTACGGATGGAAGTGTTACAATTGATATTCCAGATTACGATCCTGCAGTCGGTATGGTTGCAGGAGAAACTTATGCGATTAAAGTGTCAGTTGATTTTGGTGATTTCACGAGTTCAGGCAAACAAGTGAAAATAACGATGCCCGAAGGACTTAGATATCATGTGATTCCAGTTACAGGGACGCCAGCACCTGGGACGCCTCAAAAAGTTGCATCAAGTCCTTTTTATGGATTTATTGAAAGTTTCGTTGCACCAAGTAAGAACCCAGTTTATCTAACGTTCAATGGTGATTTAATTTATAACCTTTTCTCAACAACGGGGGGTGTTGAAATTGATTTTGCGATTGCGATAGATGAAAATCTATATTATGGGCCTAAGTTATTTACAGATAGTGCAACAAGGGGCTATGAAGGTATTGTCGTAACTGCGCAAAAATCAGGCTCTCAAATCGGTGAGGCTAAAATGGACATCAATGCAGTAGGAACTACTACCTATAGCAGTTTTAGTTCGGATTGGCGAGAACTTGATGCCATAGAAAATTCGAACATTGAAATCGCTACACCAGAGTTTTATGCTTATCGTGCCGGAATTTTATATAATCTACTAGCTTATAATTATGTTAAAAGTTCTACCCATAAATACTATTATCCAAGCAATTTAAATTATGTTCGTTCAAGTTTTGATTCAAGAGTAATTGAAGTTAACCCAGTAGATGGATACGTTGTATTTCAGACCACAAACTATTTTGGGGGTGCATTTGGAACTCTTGTAAGATTATATCTTGATACTCAAGGTGTTGAGCCAGGCACTTATACTGCAACACAAAGAAATACAGTTTCACTTGTCATGTACGATGATACTGAAAGGCAAGTTATTTCTGCTTACCCAAATCTCACAGTCACAGTTAAAGATGAATCGGAAGTTGTAAACAAACTCCAAGTAACGTCTAGAAACACACAGTATTTTGAAGTTGCCAGTAATCATACAACGACTGTGACGTCATTAATTGCCAACGATAATTTAAGTATTAAACAAGGTCAAAACCTTGAATACATCATTGATCCAAACTTTCTAGTTGATGAAGTCGTTATACCTGTAAACGCAGCAACATTACCTCAAGTTGCATACAGTACAAATTTAGATGGGAATATTCGAATTGCCAATGGTAGTCAAATTTTGGTTGCAAGTGGCACATTCTCGAGTAAGATTAATCGAGCTAGTTTAGGTCTTGTGGATGGAGAATACATTACATTTGTTAGAGTAGTTTTGCCAAACTTAAATCCAGGATGGAAGTCAAGTACGCTTACGCTAGGATATGTGAACTATGATGCAAGTGGTGCACAAGTGCGAGGAAAGCTTGCGAATGGTATTCAAACCGCCTCAATCACAACGAGGACTTATGCAAAAGATGGAAGTGACCAGATTGATCCGGTAACATTATCTGAAGCAACTGCAACGATTACAAGAACAACTAGTGCAAATGCAAATACGGCTATTGTACCTTCAACAAGCTCCTTTACCATAACTGCAGGAGAAACGCAAAAGAATGTCACGTTTAACCTTCAAGGTTCACATTATTTTTATGGGCAAACATTAGCAGTAAATAATCCATCACTATATATTCGAATACCAGAAGGCGTCTTGATTAATCCTACAAGTGTCAAAGCTGTTGATTCTTTAAATATACCAGTACCAGTTGTTGTAAGCAACCCTTATGTTTCTACGATTAGTGGCGAAACGTTTGTTGAGATTCAAACTCAAGGTGCGTTTGGGTCATTTATAGATAGCATTCGACGAGACTTAAAAATCACTCTAGACTATTCATCAGCACTTTCATCGTCAGGAAACTTTAACTGGGATGAGTACGCATTTTGGATTGATGGAGCTAATCCTAAGACCTTTGGATCAGTCAATGGTGTTACATCACCTAAGGCTGATGCCTTAGATGTCAACAACAATGGTAATACATCAGAGATTGTACTACCTTCAAAAACATCAACTTTTACAATAGTGAAAAATGAAAACTTAATAATTGATACATTCATTGTGCCTGAAGGCGACACAAGACGTGCACCGTTTGATGGGAATCCAGCAACAGCGATTGGGTTTACACCAGGAACCAATGCAGATTACACCGTTGATTTACTAAATAATCGACCAAGTGCAGTGGATGAAGTGATTGCATATGTCCCAATTCCAAAGGAGAATAATAATTTTGGTACTCAATTCCAAGATAATCCGTTTAAATGGAACATGAAACTAGGTGGAACTCCAGTGATTGTTGTGACGGACGAACAAGGCAACGATATTTCAGCAACCAATGGTGGCAACTACGTGATTGAATATGCAACAGACGCA
>CAZWEF010000078.1:0-7680 GCA_964632125.1 uncultured Erysipelotrichales bacterium | reverse complement strand
ATTAAAGTTGTTGTGCCAAACAAATTAAGTAAAAAAGAGCGAGAGCTTTATAAACAGCTTCAAGATTTATCAAAAAAAGAAGGGGACTCAATTTTTGATAAATTCAAAAAAACATTTGGGATCTAAAGGGGCGTAAGTCCCTTTTTGTAAAAAATAGAGGAGGTTAGAGCATGGATATTCAATCTTTTACACAAAAGATGCAAGAAGTTCTATCGCTTGCATCAACCCAAGTTTTACAACTCAAACAACAAGTCGTTGAACCAGAACATGTGTTACTAGCATTGCTTAATATTGATGACGGATTGTTTAAAGAATTACTGGTTGCAAATAAATGTCCTGTTGACTTAGCCAAACAGTCGCTTGAAGCAACCATTCAAAAGATGCCAACGCTAAGTCAAATTGCTGAACCAAGTATCTCTTTTGCATTACAATCATGGTTTATTGAAGCAGATTCACAAAGACAATCATTGACAGATCATTACATTAGTACAGAACATTTACTACTTGCGATGTTTCATTTGAATCAACCATTTGCTTCAAAGTTTATTGATATGATGGGTATAAAAGAAAAAGACATTCAAGAACAATTAAAACAAATGCGAGGTGGTCGTGTGATTACAGATCAAAATCCTGAAGTTCAATACAATGTGTTAGAAAAATACGGGCGTGACTTGGTTAAAGAAGTAGCAAGTGGTAAGATGGATCCTGTTATTGGTCGTGATGATGAAATTCGTCGCGTGATTCAAATTCTTTCGCGTAAAACCAAAAACAATCCGATTCTAATTGGTGATCCAGGTGTTGGTAAAACGGCCATTGTTGAAGGACTTGCTTGGCGTATTTATAAAAATGATGTACCTTTATCCTTGCAAAACAAAGTCATCTATGAACTTGATATGGGTTCATTAATCGCTGGTGCTAAGTTTAGAGGTGAATTTGAAGAGAGATTAAAAGCAGTATTAAAAGAAGTAAAAGAAGCAAATGGCAACATCATCTTGTTTATTGATGAGATTCATACACTTGTAGGTGCAGGCAAAACGGATGGTGCAATGGATGCTGCGAATCTATTAAAACCAATGCTTGCAAGAGGTGAACTGCATTGTATTGGTGCAACAACATTAAATGAGTATCGTTTGTATATCGAAAAAGATGCTGCTCTAGAACGTCGTTTCCAAAAAGTTTATGTTGAAGAACCGACCATTGAAGATACCATCTCGATATTACGTGGTTTAAAAGGTCGTTTTGAAACCCATCATGGTGTTCGCATTTTAGACAATGCCATAATTAGTGCAGCTACGCTGTCAAATCGTTACATTACAGATCGTTTTTTACCTGATAAAGCCATCGATTTGATTGATGAAGCATGTGCATCTATACGTATGGAAATTGATTCAATGCCAGTTGAATTAGATGAAGTAACCCGTAAAATCATGCAACTTGAAATTGAAGAGACAGCATTAAGAAAAGAAACAGATGACTTTAATGCAAAATATCGTTTAGAGAAAATAACTGAGGAGTTAGCGAATTTAAAAGAAACGCAAACTAGTTTAAGGGTTAAATGGGAAAAGGAAAAAGAACAACTTGGCTTAAGTAAAAAAATTAAACATGAACTTGATGATTATGCGTATCAACTTGAACGTGCACAAAATGAAGGTTTATTTGAGCGCGCTGCAGAAATACAATATAGTATTATTCCATCACTCACTAAAAAACTAGAAGAGGCTGAAAAGCAAAATGATGCTAATCAAATGCTGAAAGAAGTTGTTAAAGAAGATGATATTGCTAAAGTGATTGCTAAATGGACTAAGATTCCAATTGAAAAACTGGTTGAATCGGAGCGACATAAACTATTAACACTAGATAAACGTTTAAAACAACGTGTTATGGGTCAAGATGATGCGATTGAAGCTGTCTCAAATGCGATTCTTCGTTCTAGAGCAGGGATTAAAAATCCTGATAAACCAATTGGTTCGTTTATCTTTTTAGGACCTACAGGTGTTGGTAAAACAGAAGTTGCAAAAGCATTGGCAGAACAACTATTTGATAGTGAATCGCATATGATTCGTATTGATATGTCAGAGTACATGGAAAAACACAGTGTGTCGCGATTAATTGGGGCACCTCCAGGATATGTAGGATACGAAGAGGGTGGTCAATTAACAAAAGCTGTGCGTAACAATCCATATGCAATTGTTTTACTTGATGAAATTGAAAAAGCGCATCCCGATATTTTTAATGTATTGCTTCAAGTACTAGATGATGGACGCATAACTGATGGTAAAGGGGTTGTTGTTGATTTCAAAAATACAATCATTATCATGACAAGTAACATTGGATCGCAGTATTTACTAGAAGGCAATACACCTGAGCATCGCTTTGAAGTTGAACAAGCAGTTAAACAATTTTTTAAACCTGAGTTCTTGAATCGTTGTGATGATATCATTTTATTCCAATCATTGTCACATGATGTTCTTAATCTTGTGGTTGATAAATTCTTAACGGATTTAACGCAACGTTTAAAACAAAAAAACATTAATTTAATTGTCACTTCAGCAGCTAAAAAACAAATTATTGATGCTGGGTATGATAGTCAATATGGTGCTAGACCAATGAAACGTTTTATTGAAAAGAATATTGAAACATTGGTAGCAAAAACAATGATTGAACATAGTGATGTTTTTACCATTGAAGTTGATTTTGATGAGTCATTTGTTGTTCATCTTAATACTGTACAAGCGTAACACAATTGTGCTACGCTTTTCTTATGCTTTGTTATTGTCATCTATTCGCAAATCTTTTATTTATCTTGCATACAGTTTTATTTTTTTATTTTTTGGGTACAATAGACTATTGAATTATCATTTAAAAATGCGTATAATATTAGTGACAATATAACTAGGAGGAGAACAATGAAAAAATTAGGGTTGTTGTTATTGTCTGGATTATTTATTTTAGTTGGATGTAGTGGTGGAAGTAAATCATCAGATGCATTAAAAGTAGGGATGGTAACAGACTCAGGGACCATTGATGATCAATCATTTAACCAAGGGACTTGGGAAGGTATTTTAAGAGCAGAAAAAGAATTAGGGGTTAACATTAAATATCTTCAACCTGAAGGTGAAACAAAAACAGATTACTTAGCTAAAATCAAAGATTTATATGATGGTGGTTATAAATTCATTATAACGCCAGGATTTAAATTCCAAGATGCAATCACAGAAGCACAAACTAAGTATCCTGATGCACAGTTTGTATTAATCGATGCAGCACCTGCAACTGATGCAACAAACACTAAAGCAGTTTTCTTTGCTGAGCATGAAGCTGGGTTCTTAGCAGCTGTTGCGACTGCAATTGAAAAACCTGATGCAGTTGTTGGTTTCATTGGTGGTATGGAAATTCCTGCAGTTCAAAAATTCAACTGGGGATTCCAACAAGGGATTAAATATGCAAATGAAAATCTAGGAACAAACGTTGTGATGAAACAAGAAAACTTTGTTTACCAAGGGACATTTAATGAACCTGCAAGTGGACAACAAATTGCGGCTCAAATGTATGACCGTGGTGTTAACGTGATTTTCCATGCAGCTGGTGGTACTGGAAATGGTATTATCGGTGAAGCAAAAGAACGTGCTTCTAAAGGGAAAGATGCTTGGGTTGTTGGTGTTGATAGTGACCAATTTAAAGCAGGTATTTATTCTGGTGAAAAATCAGTTATCTTAACTTCAGCAATGAAACGTGTTGATGTTGCTGCATTTGATGCAATTCAAGATCAATTGAATGGTAATTTCAAAGGTGGTACTGTTAATTTAACAGCAAAAGATAATGCAGTTGGTATTCCAGAAACTAATCCAAATCTTTCAGATGAAACTTACAAAAAAGTTATGGAGATTTTCGAAAAAGTTAAAGATGGTTCAGTTAAAGTGGATGGGCCAGATAGTTCAGGTGCAAAACCAGCTTCAGCTGACTTCAAGTAGACATAACTGTTGCATTGCAACAGTTTTTCTTTAATAATGTGAGGGGGAGTATCATGCCTTATGCAATAGAAATGCAGAATATTACAAAGCGCTTTGGTCCATTAGTAGCAAATGATCATATTAATATAAAGGTTAAGTTTGGTCAAATTCATGCTCTTTTAGGAGAAAATGGTGCTGGTAAATCAACATTGATGAGTATTCTCTTTGGTTTGTATCAACCAGATGAAGGGACTATTTTGATCAATGATCAAGTTGTTAAAATTTCAAACCCTAATGTTGCGACAAATTTAAATATTGGTATGGTTCACCAACATTTTAAACTCGTTGATAATTTTACTGTCCTAGAAAATATTATTCTTGGTATGGAAAATAAAACTAAGAAGAAACATAGAAGTCATGTTTTTTCTAGTTTTAAAACAATTAATCGTTCAAAAGCAAGAGAAGAATTGCTTGAGTTAATCGAGCGATTTAAACTACAAGTTGATTTGGATGCAAAAATTGAAGATATTTCTGTTGGTATGCAACAACGTGTTGAGATATTAAAAATGTTGTATCGTGATGCGAAATTTATGATATTTGATGAACCAACTGCCGTGTTAACACCGCAAGAAATTATTGAGTTCATGGATATTTTAAGAGAGCTATCAAAGGAAGACAGAGCCATTATCATTATTACTCATAAATTGAATGAGATTAAACAAGTAGCTGATGAGTGCACTGTAATTCGTCGAGGTAAAGTGATTGACACAGTCGATGTTAAAACAACTTCAGTTGAAGAAATGGCGAAATTAATGGTTGGTAAAGCTGTTGACTTTGATGTAAAAAAAGATGATAAAGTTGTTGGAGAGACTATTCTTGAAGTCAATGATCTTCATGTGTTGAATAGTCGTAAGATTGATGCTGTTAAAGGTGTTAGCTTTAGTGTTGCAAGAGGTGAAATTGTTGGCATAGCTGGTGTTGATGGCAATGGACAAAATGAGCTTGTAGAAGCATTAACTGGTCTAACATCTGTTCATAGTGGTAAAGTTATGTATTTAAATGAAGATATAACAAAAGCAAGTGTTCATGATCGAATCAAAAAGAAGATTGCTCATATTCCTGAAGATCGTCATAAATATGGTCTTGTGCTTGATTACACATTAAGAGAAAATATGGTTCTTCTTGACTACGATCAACCTCAGTTTTCAAATAAAGGTGTTTTAAAGCTTGATGCAATTGAAAAATATGCATCATCAGTTGTAGAACAGTTTGATGTTCGTAGCAGTCGAGGGATTGAAACCATTGCAAGGTCTATGTCTGGTGGTAATCAACAAAAAGCCATTATTGGACGTGAAATTGAGCGAGATCCTCAATTATTGATAGCTGTTCAACCAACACGTGGTTTAGATGTTGGGGCTATTTCATACATTCACTCGCGTTTGATTGAACAAAGAGACGAAAATAAGGCCGTGTTACTTGTATCTTTAGAATTAGATGAAATACTTAAATTAAGTGATCGAATTTTGGTTATGTATGATGGTCATATCATGGCTAATCTTAATGCAAAAGAGACTGATGAATTTGAGATTGGGCGTTTAATGGCTGGAATAGGGGGAGATACGCAATGAAACATGACTTAACAACCAAAAAGTATTTCCCATTACTGACAGGGCTTGCTTCTGTTTTACTTGGTTTTTTAGTTGGTAGTATTATTATTTTATTAACAGGTAACAATCCTATTGAAGCTTATTATTATTTGATTTTAGGTGCATTTATGACCATAGAGCGTTTTTCAAATGTGCTTCTTGTATTCACAACATTGTCTTTAACTGGTCTTGCAGCTGCGTTTGCTTTTAGAACTGGATTATTTAATATTGGGATCGCAGGGCAGATGTTTCTTGGTGGTTTTGCAGCAGTTGCTTTCACAATGTATTTCCAATTACCGCCTGTTATTTCTCAAATTTGTGCCATCATTGTTGCCATGTTGGTTGGTGCATTTTGGGCTTTTATACCAGGTATATTAAAGGCAAAGTTTAAGGTTAATGAGGTTGTAAGTACCATTATGATGAACTGGATTGCTTATTGGATTGTGTATTATGGTATTTCTGTTTCATTTTTAAAAGGGGATTTTGAAACTGAAACAAGACCACTTATTCAATCATTGTCACTTAGACATCCAATCTTTCAAACAGTATTTAAGAGTAGTGAATTAAACTTTGCATTATTTCTTGCCATCATTGCCATTATCGTTGTTTGGTTTATTTTAAAATATACGACACTTGGTTATCAACTCAAGGCTGTTGGATTTAATCCATATGCTTCTCGTTATGCTGGGATGAAAGTTGAAAAAAATTTAGTCACTGCTTTAATGATTTCAGGTGCATTGGCTGGTTTAGCTGGTGCTAGTTACTATTTGGGACATACGATGACCCTTCAAATTACTGCTTTACCAAAAGAGGGTATGAATGGACTTGCTGTGGCTCTTCTTGGTGCTAATAGTCCAATTGGGGTCGCATTCTCTGCTTTCTTTTTTGGTATTATTGAATCTGGAAAAGGCTATATGTCTGTTCAAACAAGTATTCCAAAAGAAATCAGTGACCTTATATTTGGAATCATCATCTATTTCTCGGCTACGACAATTATGATGACAACGTTGTATCAAAAATGGGCACTTAAACGTTCAAATAAGGAGGTAAGCTAATATGTATCAGTTTATTATGAGTATGTTACCTTATGCAATGGCTTATGCAGTCCCTATTTGTGTTGTAGCACTTGGTGGTTTGTATAGTGAAAAAAGTGGGGTTGTCAACATTGCCCTTGAAGGATTGATGATTGTTGGTGCATTTACTGCTGCGCTTGTTGCTTCAATGCTTCATAAATCAATGGGTGCAGGTGCTGTTTGGATGGGTCTTCTTGCTGCCATGGTTGCCGGTGCAATCTATTCTATGTTACATGCTTTTGCATCAATTAATCTTCGTGCAAACCAAGTTATTTCTGGGACAGCGCTTAATATTTTAGCGCCAGCATTAACGATTTTCCTTGCAAGACAACTTCAAGGTTCGGGTAACATTAATGTAGCTAAAGGTTTATCTCGTTTTGATGTTGGTTTTCTTGCTAAGATCCCAATTATTGGAGATATGTTTTTTAGACAAGCTTATTTAACCAATTACATAACGATGGGTTTACTTGTCCTTACTTGGCTTCTTTTATACAAAACTGCATTTGGTCTTCGTTTAAGAGCTTGTGGTGAGAATCCTCACGCACTCGATGCAGCAGGGGTCAATGTTTATCGTATGCGCTATTTTGGTGTCATGATGTCAGGTGCTCTTGCAGCGCTTGGTGGTGGTATTTTAACCATGACTGTTGCAAATCAATTTAATGGGTCTGTATCTGGCCTAGGGTTCCTTGCGTTAGCAGCTTTAATCTTTGGTCAGTGGCGCACACTTGGTATTGCACTTGCTACATTCTTCTTTGGTTTCTTAACGACATTTGCAAACTTTTCTCAAGTTGCTCCGGATATTAACTTTATTCATCCGTTTTATTTAAAAATACTCCCTTATCTATTTACATTAATTGCATTAGTTGTCTTCTCTCGTAACTCGAAGGCACCAAAAGCAGTTGGAGAACCATTTGATAAAGGAAAAAGATAATGACACGCTTTTGCGTGTTTTTTTCTATCTTGAATATACAATTTAAGTGCAACAGTAGTTAAAATAAAAGATTCATTGGT
>CAZWEF010000077.1:623-7859 GCA_964632125.1 uncultured Erysipelotrichales bacterium | reverse complement strand
TTTTTTTATATAGAAATGAAAGTAAAATCTAGTCTTGTAAGAACTATTGATATACGCTTTCAAATCAATATAATAAAAGGTGTATCAGTCAAAGGAGTGGTGTTATGGATTTAACTAAATTAAAAGGAGGCCTAATCGTGTCTTGCCAAGCACTTGAAGATGAACCCCTACATTCAAGTTACATTATGTCAAGAATGGCCGTTGCAGCAATGGAAGGTGGTGCTGTTGGGATACGTGCTCAGTCTAAAGAAGATATTCTAGCCATTGAAGCCGTATGTTCATTACCAATCATTGGGATTGTTAAGCGTAACTATCCTGATTCTGAGGTTTACATCACAGCAACCCAAAAGGAAGTGCTAGAATTACTTGAGACATCTTGTCAAATTATTGCACTTGATGCGACAAAAAGAATTCGACCACACAACGAACAAACAAAAGATCTTGTTGATTTGATTCATCAACATGGACGACTTGCCATGGCGGATTGTTCAACGTTTGAAGAATGTGTTGAAGCTGAGGCTATTGGTTTTGACATTGTTTCAACAACACTTTGTGGGTATACCAGTTATTCAACTTACTACGAGGGACCAAATTTTGAATTACTGAAAAAATGTGTGGATGAGTTAAATGTACCAATCATTGCTGAAGGTAAAATTAATACACCAGAGGACTTAAGAGATGTTTTTGATGTATGTGGGGTGTTTAGTGCCGTTGTGGGTGGTGCAATTACACGACCTAAACAAATCACAGAACGATTTATCGCAGCATTAAAAAAATAAAGGAGGGAATTAAATGTTTAAGACACTTCAAAAAATTGGTAAAGCATTTATGTTACCAATTGCCATCTTACCAGCAGCGGGACTATTGCTTGGTATTGGTGGAGCCTTTTCTTCAGCCGCTACGATTTCAGCTTATCCCTTTTTAGATCAAGCTGTTTTACAAACAATCTTTAAAGTGATGTCAGCAGCTGGGGAAACAGTATTTGCAAATTTATCGTTATTATTATGTATTGGACTTTGTATTGGTTTAGCCCATAAAGACAAAGGCACTGCGGCCCTTGCAGGGGTGGTAGGGTTTTTGGTTGCAAAAGCAACAACTGGTGTTCTTGTAAGTATTTTCTTAGCTGAAGGGGCATCAATTGATACAGGTGTTGTTGGATCACTTGTGATTGGTTTAGTTGCAGTATCATTGCATAATAAGTATCACAACATTCAATTACCACCAGTATTAGGATTCTTTGGTGGATCTCGTTTTGTTCCAATTGTGGTATCAGTAGCGAGTGTTTTCATAGGCGTTGCCTTCTTCATTATTTGGCCACCAATTCAAGATTTACTTGTGGTTGCAGGAGAAGCCATTGCAGTCATGGGGCCTGTTGGTACATTCTTCTATGGGTTTTTAATGAGGCTAAGTGGTGCTGTAGGCCTTCACCATATCATTTATCCAATGTTTTGGTTCACTGAACTTGGAGGTGTTGAAGTTGTGAATGGGGTACAAGTTGTTGGTGCTCAAAAAATCTTCTTCGCACAAATTGCTGACCCTAATCATGTTGGCTTGTTTACTGAAGGGACACGTTTCTTTGCTGGACGCTTTTCAACGATGATGTTTGGTTTACCAGCAGCCTGTCTTGCTATGTATCACAGTATTAAAAGCAAAGACAAGAAAAAATATGCAGGGCTTTTCTTTGGAGTCGCATTAACATCATTCATTACAGGTATTACAGAGCCAATTGAATTCATGTTCTTATTTGTGGCACCATTCTTATATGTCATTCATGCCTTCCTTGATGGGGTTTCATTCTTTGTTGCTGATGTTTTGAATATTTCTATTGGGAATACATTCTCAGGCGGGGTTATTGACTTTACATTATTTGGTATTCTCCAAGGAAATGATAAAACAAACTGGTTACTACAATTGCCGGTAGGGGCTATTTGGGCAGGTATGTATTATGCTGTCTTTAGATTTTGTATCACTAAGTTTAACATCCCAACGCCAGGTAGAGAAGATGATGTAGAAGAAGTAACCGAAAGTGCGTCGTCTATTGGGTCACTTTATGATGAAGCATTGATCATCATTGAAGCACTAGGGGGAGATGCAAACATTGAGGATGTTGATGCTTGTATTACTCGTTTAAGAGTCGCTGTTAAAGATAGTTCTAAAGTCAATGAACAAGCGCTTAAACAAGTTGGTGCTACTGCAGTCTTACAAGTTCAAAATGGTATTCAAGCGATTTATGGGAGTAAAGCGATTTTATATAAAAGTGAAATCAATACAATCTTAAAGAGAGAGGATTAGGGATGCTTGCATCTCTTTTCTTTTAAACAAATCAAAAACGTGTTATGATGAAAATGAGGTGAACCCATGAACAAACAATCTGTTAGAATAGCGATGATACAACACTATAACCAACTCACATCAGTTGAAAAAAGAATTGCTGACTTTTTTATTGAAAACAAAACACAAACAGACTTCTCAAGTAAACACATGACAAACATGCTTTATGTATCTGAAGCTTCTTTATCTAGATTTGCAAAAAAATGCGGTTATCGTGGCTACCGTGAATTCATCTATAAATATGAAGAAGACTTTCTTGAAAACAGTCATGATCAGATACAACCCATCCATGATGTCTACAATGATTATCACTTACTCTTAAAGCAATCATTTGACATGATTGATAACAAGCAAATCACTCGATGTTCAAACATGATATTAGATGCTTCTTATGTCCTTGTGTGTGGAATTGGTAGTTCAGCACTTGTTGCACGAGAGATGAAACTAAGGTTCATGCGTTTAGGCATACTTGTTGAATATGTTGATCAAAGTGATGAAATGAAGGTACAATCTGTTTTAATTAAAAAAAATAGTTTGGTTATTGGGCTTTCTTTATATGCAAAAAAAGAAGAAGTGCTCTATGCACTTCAACAAGCAAAACATAATGGTGCTAAAACGATGTTGATTACTGGAAATATTGAAAAATCATTTGGTTTCATTGATGAAAAAATAACGGTTCCAATATTTAAAAATCTTAATTATGGCAATATTATTTCACCACAATTTCCTTTACTAATCATTGTTGATTTATTTTATCGAAACTTATTATCACTTGATCAAACAAGCAAAGACATGGTTGAAAGTCATCAAAAGACGCTTGTTGCGCTTGATGAAACAAAGATTAATAAGGGGTAATACCAGGTGCAATAAAATACTTAAGAAGGGTTAAAAAAACAATATACACAAGTAAAAGAATAACACTTTGTTTGAAGTAAGGATAATGATTAAGAGTTGTTTCAATGCGATTGATCACAGGCTCAAAAACATAAATACAAACAACGGATAAAACACCCCATGCAATAGTTGATTGTAAACAAATATAGCCTTCATAATTAAGAAATTCTTTGTAGTATGTCCAATAATCGTGTTTGAGTACATGACGACACCAAATGCCACCGATTAATTCAAATAAAGTCATAACAATCATGCCTAGAAGAAAAACAAGCCAAGGTTTGTTTTTAATTGGTTTAAAAAACAATATAATGAGTAAACCACCATAAGCATACATATCAATAAAAGGTAATCCCCAAATCAATGGTCTATTTAAGAAACCAACCTCTGTAATAAATAAGAATCCTCTATTTGTTAACATGTCTTTTGTTACAAGGACAACAAGCGTTTCAAAGATCCATCCAACAAAACCAAAAATTAGAAATTGGGTTGCTAAATAGAGCCAACGTTGTTTTAAGGTTATAAGATGTTTATTCACATTGACACCACCCTTATCTACGTATTTTATATTATAACATAAATATCATCAAAACCCTAGAGTCTCTATCTTTTTAAAAAAAAGATATAATAGTAGATAAAAAAAGTAAAATCGTGTAAAATAAAGATGATAAAAAGGAGGAATAAAAATGGCACTAGTATCAGCAAAAGAAATGTTAGAGAAAGCACATGAAGGGCATTACGCAGTAGGGCAATTCAATATTAATAACTTAGAATGGACGAAAATGATTTTGCTTGCAGCACAAGAAGCAAATTCACCAGTTATTTTAGGTGTATCAGAAGGTGCAGCAAAATACATGACTGGATTTAAAACAGTTGTGGCAATGGTTAACGGTATGATGGAAGCATTAAATATTACTGTTCCTGTTGCATTGCATGTGGATCATGGTAGTTATGAAGGTGCAATAGCTTGTATTGAAGCTGGTTTTTCTTCAGTTATGTTTGATGGATCTCATTATCCAATCGAAGAAAATATTGCAAAAACAAAAGAAATCATTAAAATTGCTCACGCACAAGGTATTTCTGTAGAAGCAGAAGTAGGTGCAATTGGTGGAGAAGAAGATGGCGTTGTTGGAAATGGTGAAGTGGCAGATCCAGCTGAATGTCAAATGATTGCTGATTTAGGTGTGGATATGCTTGCAGCAGGTATTGGTAATATCCATGGTGTATATCCAGAAAACTGGACAGGATTACGTTTTGATGTTTTAGAAAAAATTCAAGAAGTTACAAGTGGTAAACCATTGGTACTTCATGGTGGTACAGGAATTCCTGCAGACCAAATTAAAAAAGCTATTTCACTTGGTGTTTCTAAAATCAATGTGAATACAGAATGCCAATTAGCGTTTGCTGCAGCTACAAGAAAATACATTGAAGAAGGTAAAGACATCAAAGGGAAAGGGTTTGACCCTCGTAAACTATTAGCACCAGGTAGTGAAGCAATTAAAGCAACTGTTATTGAAAAAATGACATTGTTTGGATCAGTTAATAAAGCGTAGTAAGATGAACTGACATCATTTATTTGATGTTGGTTTTTTTTATTGATGTTTTTCATACAATACTTTATTATACGATAAGTTTGTGATATGATGGATACATAGATGGGACTTATGAAAATGTTAGGGGGAATAACAATGAAAAAGTTGTTAGTATTGCTTTTAGCTACATTGATTTCGTTGCCAGTGATGATGATTCAACAACATCCATTACTAGCAGCACCAAATAATACAATCATTGATGGTCTGTTTGTCGTATCACAAGAATCGCAATCGGAAATCACAGAGAACAATAAATTATCTTTTGTTGATGGAACATTTGCGTTTGATACGAATGGTACGTATCCAACCATTAATGAAAACCTTAATAATGGATTTGAAGTTTTGATTACTAGTGGTGGTGGTGATTTGTTGTTGACGGGAACGCAAACAGCCAATCTTAGAATTAATAATGGTAATAGTCAAGTGAATATCATTAATGGACAGTTTACAAAGTCCTTATATCTAGATAACACGATTGTTCACTTGATTAACACACACATTGATATCCAAGGAAGTTATGCAATTGAAGTAAATAGTCACGTAAGATTACATATCGACAATCAGTCTTATGTGAATGCCACAAGTTCGTACACCTCAACCATCATGATTAACCAAAATAAAACAGATATACAATTAACGATTGATGGTATTGTAGAAACGAATCAACAAGCTGTTGGTATAGATAGTGGATCGATCGTTGATCGCATTGAAGTGAATGGCACATTAAAATCTAATGCAAACTACGGGCTCATTACTGCAATTGGTGCTGAAGTTAAAGACGTTATTTTTTCACCAACAAGTCATGCAATCAATCCTTTAGGCATTGCTGTTTTTAGTGTGAATAGCCAATCAAAAATTGACAAGGTGACTTATAATGGGACAAGTGATACACGAGTTCTACTGACGCTAGGGATAACGAATAATCCTGCAATGGTTGGAGATGTTGTGTTCAATGGAGATGCAACTGTGCGTGGGGGCGCATTTTATATCAACGGGACACTCAATAGTTTGGTCTTAACCCCAGTTTCAAGCATTGATCAAACTATCAATACTTATGGTCTATTGTATACCAACAACAATACAACGATTGGAAAGTATCATGTTTTAGGCCATGTCGCAACGACTTATATTATTGCTGATTCCTATGCAACAAGTCACATGTTAGATGTTGTTATTGATCCTGCAAGTTTCAATACAAATAGCTTTATCCCATTGCTTAGCATGGCATGGATAACAGGTCATATTGATTCACTGTATGTTTCACCTGCAGTGTTTGAGGTATTGGCTATAAATCGTCCATTCAATTTTAGAACGAGTGCAGTCGTTGATCGATTGGTCATTGATCAAAGTATTATTGATACGAAAACACAAGGTCCAGGAGAAGTATTTAACTTTGTTGTACCTGCAACAATTAAAGACTTACAACTAATTGATCCGCTTTTGTTTGGTGATTCAACGAATACAAATATTAACAACTTGCCATATACGCATATTGAACCAACAATATTAACATCAAATGAAACCAACAATCTAGGGGTGGTAACATTCGACATTGAGATACCTGAACTTACACCACTCACTAATTTCTCAACTCAGGGAATCAAATTGACTTATTTATTTGATGATTACACGCATTCAAATGATTTCATGTATTATGGTGGCGTATTAAATGTCACTGTGCCAGATAGTATTGCTTCTTCAGGAAAAACATTTGTGATTGCCAATTACGCGAAACTAGATACGACAGATGAAATATTGTTTACTTCGAATAGAAGCCAGTCAAAATTAATTGACACATATGAATTAAGCTTTAATTTAAATGGTGGAGATGGTGTTGCACCAGTATCACAACAACTAGTAGAGGGTGCACTCGCTGACTCAGTGATTACACCAACTAAATTAGGGTACCGATTTGATGGTTGGAATACACTGCAAGATGGATCAGGAGAGATGTGGGATTTTAGCACAAGTAGGATGCCTGCTAATAATGTTGTCTTATATGCAAAGTGGCAAGAAGAGTTTCAACTTAGCTTTGACTTAAATGGTGGAGAAGGGAATGCGCCGATAACACAAAATTTAATCCTAGGTGAGTTAGCCCAAGTTGTGGGAACTCCATTAAAAACAGGCCATACATTCAATGGGTGGAACACAAGTGCTGATGGTACAGGTACAACATGGGATTTTGCAACAACGACAATGCCAGCAAATGATGTGACATTATATGCACAATGGACAGTGAATCAGTATGTATTAAGTTTTGATTTAAACCAAGGAACAAGTAGTGTCATACCAAATCAAAGCATTAACTTTAACGAGCTTGCAACCCCAGTAACAAGTCCAACAAGAACAGGCCATACATTCAATGGATGGAACACAAGTGCTGATGGTACAGGTACAACATGGGATTTTGCAACAACGACAA
>CAZWEF010000077.1:0-523 GCA_964632125.1 uncultured Erysipelotrichales bacterium | reverse complement strand
TGCCAGCAAACAATGTGACATTATATGCACAATGGGAAGCAGTCGTTCCTGTAACTTATCAATTATCATTTAATTTAAATGGAGGATCCGGAGATATTCCATCACAAACAGTCATGGTGGGGGCGCTTGCTGCTCAACCAACAAATCCAACAAGAGCAGGATACACATTCAAAGAATGGAATACGAGTATTGATGGAAAAGGTACAACATGGAACTTTAATACGATGACGATGCCAGCAAACGACATCACGTTGTATGCACAATGGACAAAAGCAAATAATAATTTACCAGATACTGGCGTGAGTGGTGATGTTTACATAATCGCTAGTCCGATAATCTTGCTTGGTTCGTATTTCTTATTGATGAAAAAGAAACAAATGTAGAAGAAGAGGATATCACTGAATAAAGTGGTATCTTTTTTTATGGTGATATATGTGTTATAGTGTTTAAGAAAGAAGGTGTAAGTGTTGGCAATATTAGGGATAGATTTAGGTACTTCAAATAGCCTTGTTGGTTATTTTGA
>CAZWEF010000076.1:0-7881 GCA_964632125.1 uncultured Erysipelotrichales bacterium | reverse complement strand
ATTTTATCATAGATTGGTGTATTTGTATATAAAAAAAGAAAGGGGTTACAACCCTTCCGATATATTTCTTTAATTAAACTCCATTAACAGATAATTTGGTTTAGTCCTCAAGCACATTACAAAAAACAGGTTAAATTAACACATGTATTTAGCCAAAAAGTATCTCTAAGGTTCTATTCACTAAAAAAATCTTCCTATTATTCAAAAACTTCAAATAATTATCTTGCGTAAAAGTTGAATCACTTTCAGTGAACGAAAGCTCCTCTTTTAAAGGATAAGCATAGTGCTCTAATTCTTGTGTTGAGATTTTTATGATATCCTCTCTTTTTCGCTGCAATTGATAAAATGTTAATTCCCGTTTAGATCGATTCTCAAATGATGGAATTATAACTAAATTACATGGAGTTGAAATAGGGATAGATATACCTTTATCTTTAAAGTACTTCTTCAAATAATACTTCGTAACTATGTGATCTATTTCAAGTACACTATTATTGTTTAAATTCATTTTTTTACCTGCAAATATATAGTTCAAATAAACTTTTGCTTCTTTCGAAACTGAAATATTTATCTTTTTGTTTTGCTCATCTAACCAGTTAGCTAATTGAATTTCAAATGAGTTTCTATCAACATCAAGTAAATATCGATTATTAAGTGGATTTAAAACAATCTCATCAAGTTTACTATCGCCAGAGCCAGCCCAATAACCTCTAATCATATCATATAGATAATGTTTATGAAGAAAAGATAAGAAATTAGTTCTTTCAATTTTCTTAGAATTATTTATTATTTTTGTATCAGTGACAGTATAAGTCAGCTTATGTAACAAAATTACATAAGATGCTAGTTGCATTTCAGAGTGACACACATGAAATTTCTTTCCATCATACATCAACCACTTAGAAAGACTCTTCTCAAGAGCTTCAATGCATTTTGCAATAGAATTTAACAACTCTACATAGTCAATCTTTAATTTAGAAAGTACGCTACCTAAATTCTCCATATTTTTATTGTGTATATTGAATATACCTGCTAAAATAGTGAAGCCGAATGAGTCGATACTGGTTTCATTCTTTGATTCAAATAAAAAATCAGATTCGTTTGATAAAACTTTTGAAATAGCATATGCATATTCAAAAATATTAATTTCACCCGTTTGTCTCAGTTCAGAAGGGTCAAATCCACTTACTTGAAGCCCTGACTTTTCTTCACTTATCTCGTATTTTTTTATAACTGTGTTAATTAGTGATTCTCCCTTATTAATATCTAACTTAATTACTACATCTTGCCATTTAGCAGAATATATATCATACTTACTTAAAATAACTCCTTCTGTATTTAATTTAGTAAATATTTCAATTAAATCTCCATTGCTTGAGCCATCACTTTTATAAACAATTAAAGGAACTAACACTTCATTTACTTCAAGAAGTTCATCAACCCTTTTAACGATCGCATAAACTGTCTTATGTAAAAGCTTGTCATGGTATTTTGCGAGTATTGCTATTTGTTTTAATTCATTTACCACACCCCAACTAATTTCATTTAAATCATCATCAGAAGCAAAATTAATTCCTTTACAAATTGTGTTTCTAATTTCACCAAGTAGATCATAATTATGTTGATCCAGCAACATTCTCGTGTAAGAAGCTAAATCATGGTCAGAATCAATTATATCATAAATATCACAATCTCTAATCTCCTCGACAGAAACATACTTAAATCTATTACTTTCTACATCCCTTAAAGTAGATATTCTTTGAAGACCATCAACAAGGTCAAATGTATCATTTTTATTCTTACTAACTAAAATACATCCAATTGGCAAACCTTTCTTTATGCTCTCGATAAATCCGATTTTTTTTGAATCTGACCATATTGGACTCCTTTGGAACCTCGGAATAACTAAAGAGTTTTTAATTTCTCCATACTTTTTCACAACCACTTCATACTTTGCCATAAAATCACCACTTTCTTAATGAATAAATTTAGAAATAGAAATAAGAATCAAACCTAGTAACTCTAAAACATAAAATACTAGCTTACTCTGAGAATGACAAACAGTTACACTATAAAGAAGAAATAAAACCCAATTAGAACATCAACAAATAAATCCAACTATTTACTTACTAGCAAAACCAACTCTTATTAACAATGAAACCCAAAGCCTAATTCGGTGGACAAAGTATATTGTAGCTTACTAAAAATGTTAGATTCTAAATATTGACTAAAAAAATATAGGAAAAATTTCTAAAAATATCTATACTGAAATTTTCTACAGACGCACCCATTGTTTTGTAAAAAGCTGAAACAATAACTTTAACAATTTCTGTTATGATCCCTAGGATTCAGTCAGGTTCTCAAATATGGGACGAATTAAACTTTGAAAAAAAGCACACTACAATATACTGTTAATTCTACCATAGGTGCATTTTGTTGTCTATAAGATTGTCACACATTCGTGTATGTGATTGAAAATAATTAAATTAACAATATTAAATATGAGATAACATTTAGTCTATCGAACTGTATAAAACTAATATAATTACAAATGACAAGCATCAATTAGTTTTCCGTAAAAGTGCTCAAGTTCTAAAAACTCATCACTACGAATAACAATTTGTTCACTAATTAAAACATCTCTATCAATATTATAAAACGTCCCAACTATTAATAAAACAGGACATGTCTTATACCTATTGGTATGAGACTGTTGTGTACTCCAATGAACGTAAGCAACATCTTCATAAAAGATCTTTAACATCTTATAACCAGTATCATAAATAAAGTAATCACGACCAGTGTATAATACTTTTTTAGTGTTATAGTACTTAGCATACTTTGTAATTAAAGATGAAACGAAAAAGAAAATAACTAACCACGCATCATCTATCCATTCTAAATTGGATTTATCAGTAATGAATATGAATTTGATTGTATAAAATACTAGCGCAACCCTAAGAATCAATTTAACGAAACGATGTGAATCTTTAAAAGTGTATTTTGTTAATTGATTTATATTAAATGATTCTGGTTCGATATATTTATTTGTTAGTGTTGTTTTACTTATTTGTCTACCTAATACTATTTCTTTAAATTCTATTAAGTCCTTAAATTGGTGGAGTTCAATAATGATTAAATCATTCCAACCACTTAAATCATTGCCATTATCGACAAAGATTGTTAACTCATTTCCAACAATCGTGCAATTTTTAATGGTAGATAATGGAATGACATAACTTTTAAAACGATAATTATAATAGACATACTCATCATCAATCATTAAAGACCTTTTCATATTAAATGGCTTTATAAAAAATAAAAGTAACAAAACCAAGTTTATTGAAAAAACTACCATCAAAATAGTTTTTAAACTTGGGAATTTAGACAAATTTTGACTGTATATTATTAATGTAAAGACCATTAAGCCAATATAGACATATCTAATTTTAGTTATTGGGTTGTTGTGTTTAAATATTTGTTTTGTTGTCATATACACTCCTTAAGAGATTATTTGAGAATGTTTCACTATTACAAAAAGCACATCAAATACTATTTCTCCATGTATTAGAAATCTCCTGTAATATCTGATGTATAATTCACTAAACGATTAAACTGATTTTTTTATTATACATATAAAATGAAAAAAGTAAAGTACCAGTGCAAACCAGCTAATATGAATTTTTCAAACTCTCATGTTGATAATTCAGGATTATTCTATCTAAAAGACATAATTTTATAAAACAATATCTTTTAAAAATCTAAGCAAAAAATACTGGTACATGTAGCTGACACATTTATTATAAACAACTGTCAGTTTTTACTAATGCTTCATAAATTTTCTCAGCTATTCTTTGAATGACTGGAACAACAACTGAATTACCAGCTTGTTTATAAACTTGTGCATCAGACAAATCAGGAATCCTGTAATGATCATCATAACCTTGAACTCTAAAGCATTCACGTGGTGTTAACTTTCGTATCTTCCCTTTGTGAAAGACTATCGGTACATTATGGCCTCCTAAACCCATATTTGCTGTCAAAGTAGGAAAAACTCCTGATTTATTTGATCTTACATATTTCCTTCTCCATTGATATGCAATGTTTTCTTCGTTAACAAAATCGATAATCTGCTCATATATTTTTGTCTTGCTTTTTGTATAGTAGTAAGACTTGTCAACTTCATTTTCTAAGACACTTACAACATCTCTAGTTAATGGTATAGTATCAATATCATCAAAACTAAAATTCAATGCATCTGTCTCATTTCTAAAAGCAACAATATAAATTCTCTCACGATTTTGGGGAACATTTCCATAATCCTTAGAATTTAGTACAGCTTTCTTAACTTTGTAATCATACGTTTCTAAAGCTTCTTTTATAACCCTGAATGTATTACCATTATCGTGACTAACTAAATTTTTAACATTCTCCAAAAAAACAACTCGAGGTGAGTGCGTTTTAATTACTCTTAAAACTTCAAAAAACAAATTTCCTCTTTCGTCCTCAAAACCCTTTCTATACCCTGCTATTGAAAAAGCCTGACATGGAAAACCGGCTGTAAATACATCAGCAAATGGAATATCTACTTCATCTATTTCTTTAATATCTGAATTAACAAGAGTATGATTGAAATTTTCTTTGTATGTAATTGCAGCATATTTATCAATTTCATTAGCCCAAATTGTTTTAAACCCTTTAGTCTTTTCAAATCCGTACTCAATGCCTCCTACTCCAGCAAAGAAGCTAACAATTGTATATTTCTTTCTACGCAAGCGTAACACCTTCCTAGCTGCGGCATGCCGCTTATTATAACTATTCAATCATATCAAGAAAAAGTAATAAAGTCTATCTATTAAAAAAGAATTTAAAAGAAATTCTTTCAAATTCATTTTACCAATGATATTCATTTTCCGATTCTAGTCAACATTGTACTCAGCTGCAAAATCATCAAATGAACCAGAACTACAAAAGTCTATTGAGTAATCTAAATCAGAGTTTTTTGTTATAATCACTGAGTCTACACCTATTTCTATCAATTTCTCATAAGTAAGCAAATGTCCTTCATTTAATTCCAATACATCGCGAAGCAACCATTCCCCTAATGCTTTATTTGGATCAGACATGAGTGCTTTATTACCCTGTTGACAAACTTTGACAGACAAGCATTCTCCGTTCGGTAAGTTAAGTTTAAATTTTTGATCTCTACCAGGGAAAAAGTTTGGGAAACTATTATGTATCTTTCTAGAAATTGGAATATAAACTTCATTTGGATTTCTCTTTCTTCCACCCGCATTCCATTGATTTAAACCACTTTTTTCAGCAACGAATTTACCAACACTATTACTGTACGAATAAAGTGGAAGAACCACGAAAGGTTTTTCTTGAACATTTAGTACGTTATATTCATGATTTTCAATTGAACTACTTTTAATCGATATAGCATTCTTTAAAAAATCAAAAGGGTTTTGTAAAACGGTAACGTTAAAACATGAAACTAATGAAGAATCACTTGAAAAATCAAAACGTTTGAGTAAAGTACTTTTTGTTAGATTAAAGTTATATTCATTTAATCCATCGTGAAATGTGATACTGTTTTGCTTAACTACTATATTATGTATTTTAGAAATGTTAATAAAATCCATTGGTATCTCATAAATATTTATAGTACCATCAGTTTTCCTAGTAATACAATGATAAATAAGTTGATCAACACCGTAATTATTCATCGCAAATTTAAGGCGACCATTTCTAAGTTTTGATATATATAATATTTTATCTTTAGGCGAGAGTTCTCTATAGTAAGAGCTTTCCTTGTTAAACTCTGCTACCTTTTGTAGTGTTTTACCATTGTTATGTAGAAAGGTTTTTATACCAACACCATAATTATCATATAACGCATCAATTGCCGTATCATCTCTACCTAAATTTCTAGCGCCTATTGAATCACAATAAACATTTTCAGTAGCTCTAGAAACAAGATATGGTGCAGCAGATTCATTAGAAAATAAAGCTGATAAAGAAGCAACTAACTGCAAATTCAAAATATAATCATTACGTTGTAGTTCACTCAGTTTATTAAATAACATGATTCTCACCCCTCTTTCCATTCAAATAACTCTCACGATACAAAAGAATATCTAAAGAAACCCCTAGATAATCAGCAATTTTCTTCACAAGGTCAATAGACATATTTCTCTTATTTGTTTCATAGAGTGCTAAAGTGGATCTAGAAATATTTAGTATTTTAGCGAACTCTTCTTGAGTTAGCTCCAAAATTTCCTCACGAAAGTACCTTACATTTGACCCAGGATTATCAGGTTTTAAATTTCTCTTCAAATCTTGCAGGCTTAAATTATCTAATTTAGTTCTAGCTGTCGCATTTACTAATATCATATTACCACTCACTTTCTACCAAAATTATAGCACGCCAAAAAATATATAGTGCAATTGTTACAATTTGTGACAATATAGTATAGAAAATATCCATATTATCTTTAATTACTTTCATGCACATTTGATAGTAAATTGTATTTCTCAATAAACTTATACCTGAAATATCTTCTTCTTTGCCATAGATAAAAAAATGTGACCTCTCATAGTTAATTGTTTCTAACCAAAAATTAAATACTTATACTTGTGTAGAATCATTCGAACCATGTCATGATGATTTACTTTTTTTTAAAAATTGTAATCATTCGTTCACACCTTAAGCTATAATATTATTCAACGACTAAAGGTAATAAAATAGTGGCCTTTTTTTACCCAATAATTCTTAGAAAAATGGACCATTTTTAGTTTAACAAATACAACAAATTGTAGAATGCATCAAAGAAAATCTATTACACCGTCAATTTGATCAAGAAGTCGTAATTTATATATGGGTCCCAAATATTACATATGTTACGTGCAGTAATGGGAGTCTATACCTACGTACCTATATCTATTTAACAACAAGGATACCAAGGTGTTTTAAAATAGTGACAAATATGAGAATGCATATTGTGAATGATCCTTTACTTCTATATGGTGGAAAGCTACCAACGGTTATTCACGAAGATAGAGGGTCGCAATATTCTGCACATAGATATCAAAAATTACTAGAAAGCAAAGATATTCAGCACTTCATGAGTGCGGCAGGGAGACCTGTAGATAATACCATTATAGTATAATTCCAAAAGAGTATAAAAAGAGAACTCATCTATCCCAACCGTCTGTCCTAGTATAATGTAATTGTAACACCAAGCTAGAAAAAGTATAATATACTACAAGGAGAGATTACAATGACAAAACATGCAAAATATGAGCCGGAATTGAAGGAAAAAATTATTAAGCTACATTCAGAACAGGGTCGCACAAAAAAGAGTTTAACAGAAGAGTACAAGCTTGGATCAGGTACTCTAACGTATTGGTTGCAACAAAGACGTAAAGAATGCCAAACAAATCCTATCATACAGGAAGAAAATGCAAGTTATGAAGAAGTGAAACGTTTAAAAAAAGAATTGGAAGAAGCAAAAAAGGAAAATGAATTCCTGAAAAAGGTTGGGGCGTTCTTTGCGAAGGAAATAGACTAAGAAAATATCGTTTCATTGAAGAATACCAAAAAGAGTTTGGAGTTCGGTGGTTACTAAGAAGATTTGGTATTTACTCGAATGCTTACTATAATTATTTAAAGGACCGATCAAGGTCAAACAGAGAAAGGAAGATAACATTTCAAAAGATCATTGCCAAAATTTATCATGAAGAAGATGGTGTACCTGGTTATCGTATGATGACAGACTATTTGAAGCAAATCGAGATGAAGTTATCGCCAATGACCACTTATTTGTATATGAAGGAATTGGGTATTAAATCGATTATGAGAAAGAAAAAGCCTGATTA
>CAZWEF010000075.1:0-7980 GCA_964632125.1 uncultured Erysipelotrichales bacterium | reverse complement strand
ACATCTTCTCCAGCAGCCGCAGCCATTATAAGATATGTTCCTGCTTCAATTCGATCCGGAATAATTTCATGCACGCAACCGCCAAGTCGCTCAACACCTTCAATAGTAATGGTATCAGTACCTGCACCTCTTACTTGTGCACCCATTTTATTTAGTAAGTTTGCAACATCAATAATTTCAGGTTCTTTCGCTGCATTTTCAATCACAGTCTTCCCTTGTGCAAGGACAGCAGCAAGGATGATATTAATGGTTGCACCAACAGATGCAATATCTAAATAGATTTTACTACCAATAAGCTGATCTGCTTCAATAATGTAACAACCTTTTTCATAAGTAACCTTGGCACCTAATGCTTCAAATCCTTTTAAATGAAGATCAATAGGACGAGGTCCTAAGTAGCACCCACCAGGCATTTGTACTTTTACGCGATGATAACGACCAAGCAATGCGCCCATAAAGTAATATGAAGCTCTAAGTTTGGTGACATTTTCACTCACTAAATCAATATTTTTTAAATGAGTTGGATCAATATACAACCCATCATCAACTGTTTCTACCTTAGCATTTAGTTCCTCTAACAACGCCGTTAACACTTGAACATCCGAGATACTTGGTGTTCCAAGAATTGTTACAGGGTCACTTGCAAGTACAATAGCAGGTATCAGTGCTACTGTTGCATTCTTTGCTCCACCGATGCGTACTGTTCCTTTGAGTTTTTTGCCACCTTCTATTTTTATAACTTGCGTCATCGTATCATCCTATCTTCCTAATCATTCTTTACCACGATATTATATCATATTCATCGATTGATTCAAAGCCATTCTATTTTAATTATATTATCTTAACTCATTATTTTTATGATCCTAACAACGACTCCACCATTAAGAAAGAACACGTTATTGATAAAACTTTGTTTTATTTATCCTAAATTTTATTGAAATAAATATTTAAATTTGTTATAGTGAATGTAAGCGGTTAAATAAAAGGAGGATGTTTATGAAGGGATTTACACGTTTTATTGAAGAAAAACTTGCACCACCACTACTTTATTTCTCACAATTAAAGTATGTGCGCATCATCCAAAGAACATTCATTAGTTTTACTGGTTTATTAATTACGGGGTCAATGTTCTTATTATTTGCTCAATTACCTTTTCAACCTTATAAGGATTTACTCGGTAAAAATGTTATTGGGTTGATTGCTAAAAACGCTGGTATCGCAACTAATATTATCTCATTGTTAGTTGTTGTCGCTGCATCTTATGCAACAACACACTACTACAATGAATACAAGGAAGAACACAACGATACATTAAGTCCGTTGATTCTATCTCTTGCATCATATTTATTGTTGATTCCTGCGACAGTTGTCCAAACGGTTGTCGAGAACTCAGACAAACCTGGATCATTTGCAGGTATTGGCCTTGATTTTTTAGGTGCTAAAGGGGTTTTTGCTGCCTTGATAGTTGGGGTTGCCACAACGGAAGCTTATCGTTTTTTAATTCGTAAAAACTTGATTATTAAAATGCCTGAAGGCGTTCCACCAATGGTTTCCCAAGCTTTTGCTGCACTTATTCCAACATTTATTATTGCAACAGTTTGGTGGTCAATTCGCTTCATATTCAATATTGATTTACCGACCATCATTATGAATGCATTCAAACCTTTAATTCAAGCTGGAGATACATCTATTACTGTTATTACAGCCACGTTTTTGAATCGTATATTGTGGAGTGCCGGTATTCATGGTGGGACAGTCGTTAGCTCTGTTGCAGCACCAATTTGGTCAAACATGAACTTAGTGAACCAAACAGCGGCAGCAGCTGGGGAACCACTTGTTTATACATTTACCGGTGTGTTTTATGATAACTATGTTTGGATTGGCCTTGCACCACTTGCAACCATTATGTGTTTCAGCAAATCAAAGCGTCTACGCACATTAGGTCTACTCGCATTGCCTGCTGCACTCTTTAATATTGGAGAGCCCCTCATGTTTGGTCTTCCAATTGTCTTAAACCCAATCTTACTTATTCCATTTGTTTTAAGTTCTCTCATTGTTGCCGTCATGGCAATCATAGCCGTTTCACTTGGTTTAATACCAGTTCCTGTAGGCACCATTCCTTGGATAACACCTGCTCCGATAAAGGCATGGATGTCAACCAATGGAAGCTTTTCTGCCGTAATATTTGTCTTAATAACGTGGGTTGTCACGGCAGCAATTTACTTTGTGTTCATTAAAATTATTGAAGCACAAGATCTTAAAGCAGAGTTAGAAGAGAAAGAAGGTGAGTAAATGCTTGGTATTTCAATCTATTTTAAAGACTTTGATGAAAACTATTTAGTTCGAGCTGCTAAGCTAGGTGTAAAATATGTCTTTACATCACTGCATATTCCTGAAGAAGACTTAAGTCATCTTGATGATAAAATTAAAACATTGCTTGAAGTTGCTAAAAAATATGACATGGTTGTGATGCCTGATATTTCACCCATGACATTTGAGAAACTCAACATTAAAAACAATGATTATCAAGCATTAAGCGAGCTTGGTTTTTCTCTTGTACGATTGGACTATGGTCTTGACGATATGTCTATTATCAAAGAAGTCATCAAGTATTTCCATATATCACTTAATGCAAGTGTCATTGATGAAGCCTATTTATGCTTACTTCGTGATCACAACATTGACTTTAGTCGATTGATTGCAACACATAACTTTTATCCGCATGCCCATACTGGACTTAGTGAGGAACAATTTGATGAAAAAAATACTTTGTTTAAAAAATGGGGTATTCGTGTCCAAGCCTTTGTTCCTGGTGATGTTGTTCGCCGTTATCCTTTATTTGAAGGACTACCAACCATTGAAAAACATCGTGGATGGACAACCTATGCTAGTGCTATTGATTTACTGAGTAAACAAGTGGACGATGTTATTGTTGGAGATAGTCAAACAGCCATTGAAACATTGTCTTGTTTAAAAGAAGTAATTGAACAAAATACTGTGACCCTACGCGTTTTCCTTAATCACCATAAACACCTACTCGATACACCTTTTGGCATTAGAAGAGATAGTCCTAGTGACTTCATTCGTTTGGCCACACCACGCCTAAAAGATATCCGCGTTTCATTTAATGGCGATAGACCGATTGGTTCAATTACCATGGATAATCATTTATACGGCCGTTATGGTGGTGAAATACGCATATCATTAAAACCTTTACCTGCAGATGCACGTGTCAATGTTATTGGCTACGTTCATCCTGAGGATCTTTCAATTTTACAACATTTGACAGCTGATAAAAAAATAAAATTGATTGCAAAATAGTGTTGACACTCATGACAATCAATGCTACTATTATGTCAATAGTTAAAGGCGAAGAAAAGAAGAGTACATAATCTAATCATTTAAAGAGAGTTTTCATTTGGTGAAAGAAAACAATGAGGCAATTATGGAAGATGGTCTTGGAGCTGTAATATCGAGGCATTGCTTAGATATTAACGGAAGCACACGTTACTGTGCTAAGGTATAACCCCACTTTTGGGCGTACCCGATGAGGTGTTTATTGTAAGATAAACACGAATAAGGATGGTAACACGACACTCTCGTTCCTTTTAGGAACGGGGGTTTTTTTATACCTTTAACTAAGCAAGGGGGAATTATATGATTGAATTATTAAATATCAGTAAAACATTTAAACAAACCATACATGCCGTTCAAGATGTTTCACTCTCAATTAATGATGGAGAAATATTTGGTATTATTGGTTATAGTGGCGCTGGCAAAAGTACATTGGTTCGATTAATCAATCTACTTGAGAGACCAACATCTGGTTCAGTTACTTTTAATGGAAAAGACCAAATGTTGCTTTCACCAAAAGAACTAAGACTTACACGCAAGAAAATGGGTATGATTTTTCAACACTTCAATTTGATGCATTCTCGTACAGTAGCTCAAAATGTTGCCTTTCCTTTAAAACGTTCCGGTTTGACTAAGACTGAGATCAAAGAAAAAGTCACACACTTACTTGAACTTGTTGGTCTAAGTGATAAAGCTGCTGCCTATCCATCAAATCTAAGCGGTGGACAAAAGCAACGTGTTGCGATTGCCCGCGCCCTAGCAAATGATCCGAGTGTCTTGCTTTGCGATGAAGCAACATCTGCTCTTGATCCCCAAACAACGCTTTCCATTTTAGAACTATTGAAACAACTTAACCAAACACTTGGTTTAACGATTGTTTTAATAACACATGAAATGAATGTTGTGAAAACGATATGTGACCGCGTTGCGGTAATGAAAGAGGGTCGTGTTGTAGAGATGGGGGATGTTGTTGATTTGTTTGCCCATCCTAAACACGAGATGAGTCAGTCGTTTATTCAAATGACGAGTTCTATTGATCAATTAATTGAAACATTGGATCATCAAACATTTATTGATTTAAATAACCAAGATTATTTAGTTAAAGTTGCTTATACAGGTGTTTCTACAACCAAGCCTCTTCTTTCAACTCTTACAACAGATTATGGTATAACAACCAATATCTTGTTTGGTAACATTGAACTTATTAAACAAGTCCCAATCGGTAAGATGCTTGTTGTCTTATCTGGTGAGCGAATTGACGAAGCGTTAACTTTTTTGAGGGAACACGATGTTGAAGTGGAGGTGATGAAACATGGACTTTCTAACTGAACTATTGCCTAATGTTATGTTACTCAAAGATGAGTTTATTCAAGCAACTTGGCAGACTATTTATATGGTTCTTGTGACATCTCTTATTGCCGGTATTTTCGGTATTATCATTGGCACTATTTTAACGGTCACAGAACCTGGTAAAATACTTGAAAACAAACCACTGTATTCAATCTTAGATAAAATCATCAATGTGTTTAGATCAACACCCTTTCTTATCTTATTAACAGTTGTTGCACCTTTAACGAAAATGATTGTTGGGACATCTATTGGTACGACTGCAGCCATTGTTCCACTTGTTATTGGAACAACACCATTCTTTTCAAGACAAATACAAAGTGCACTTGCAACTGTTGATGATGGTGTTATCGAAGCTGCTTTAGCAATGGGACTTAGTCCATTTGACGTCATTTACAGAGTTTATTTAAAAGAAGGCGTCAATGCCATTATCCGTGCCTCTACCATTACCATTATCAACATCATTGGCTTGACAACTGTTGCTGGTGCGATTGGTGGTGGTGGTCTAGGTAACTTAGCCATTACATATGGTTACAATCGTTTCAAAACAGATGTCACGCTTGTTGCAACATTGATTATTCTTATACTGGTATTCATCGTTCAGTTTATTGGCGATTGGTTTACAAAAAAAACAAGTCATTAAAGGAGAAGAAAAATGAAAAAATTAAGCTTATTATTGATTGTTGCTGTTCTTGTTTTAGTTGGGTGTTCTTCAACACCTAAGTCTTCAAAAACCATCAAATTAGGGGTAACTGGTGGTGATTTAGAAGTATGGAAACATGTTCAAAGTGAACTTGCTAAAGAAGATATCAAACTTGAAATTATCACTTTTTCAGACTATACGCAACCAAATATTGCTTTAGCAGATGGTGAAATTGATGTCAATGCTTTCCAACATTATTTATATTTCAATACATTTATTAAAGATCACAATTTAGATTTAACTGCAATTGGAGAAACATATATTGCGCCACTTGGTATTTTCTCTAAAAAAATAAAAGATATAAAAGAACTAAAAGCCGGTGACTCAGTTGCAATTCCTAATGATGTTACAAATGGTGCTCGTTCACTCATTTTACTTCAAACAGCTGGACTTATTACTTTGAAAAAGGATGTTGCATTACCAACAGTCAAAGACATTATTGATAACCCTTTAAAATTAGAAATCAAAGAAATGGATGCAAGCCAAACAGCACGCGCAATGGAAGATGTTACAGTGTCTTGTATTAATAATGGTGTTGCTGTCGATGCTGGTCTTATTCCAACAAAAGACGCTATTTTCCTTGAACCAGTAAATGAGCAATCAAAACCATATATCAACATCATTGCAGTTAGAACAGAAGACAAAGACAATCCAACATTAAAACGCTTTGTAGAAGTTTTCCAAACAGATGAAACGGCAGCTTTACTTGATAAAGTATTCCAAGGATCACTTATTCCAGTATGGACACAAAAATAAAAGAAGCGCAGACAGTTGGGGATTTTGTTGTTGAACTTCGCCGTTACTTTCATCAACATCCCGAACCAAGTCTAAAAGAGTTCAATACTGCAAAAAAGATAAAAGAAACATTAGAAGAGCTTGATGTTCCTTACATCACAGTTGGCAAAACAGGTGTACTTGCAACCATTTCAGGGAATCAACCTGGAAAAACATTATTGATGAGAGCAGATATCGATGCTTTAGAAATCACAGATGCCAAAGATGTCCCTTATCGTTCATTAAATGATGGGTATATGCATGCATGTGGACATGACGCTCATACTGCAACACTACTCGGAGCAGCCAAGCTACTAATTAAACAAAAAGATCAACTAAAAGGGACACTGCTTTTAGCCTTTCAACAAGCTGAAGAAATTGGTGCTGGTGCAAAGGTATTTGTTAAAGAAGGTCATTTAGATCATGTTGATGGTGTTTTTGGCTATCATGTTGCAACAGCTATTCCTGTTGGTGATGTTGCAATAAATGAAGGACCTGTAGCAGCATCTTGTGATATCTTTACCATTGAATTAAAAGGCCTTAGTAGCCATGTAGGTAAACCTCATCTTGGCATTGACGCTGTTTATGCAGCTAGTAGTTTAGTTGTCGAACTTCAATCCATTGTGAGTCGTGAAGTAGACCCTTTACAACCAGCAGTTGTTGGTATTGGACTTTTAAATGCTGGTACACGATACAACATCGTTGCCAATGAAGCTAAAATACAAGGAACCATCCGAGCCTTTAGCCAATCAACAAGAACACAAATAAAAGAAGCCATTACACGAATCACTAACCATGTATCAGCTTCTCATCGAATTGAGGCTTCGATTGATTTTTATGATGCTGCTAGCCCTGTCATCAATGATGCAGAGTCTGCTCAAGTAGCCAGAGAAGTTGCAGCTAACATTGTTGGCACAAAACATGTCATTCATGTATACGAACCTCAAATGGGGGCAGATGATTTTTCTGAATTTCAACTCAAAGCCCCTGGTTCATATGTTTGGGTTGGCACAAAGAATGATGATTCAAGAACTCATTATGGTCATCACCACGAGTTATTTGATATTGATGAAGCCTCTTTACTCATTGCGACTCAGTTGTATTATGATTATGCACTTAAGTTTTTAGGTTAAAGGTTATCAAATTCAAATATAAAGATAAATCAAGTATTAAGTAAAGATTAGTTTTTTTCAAGAGAAACTAATCTTTTTTTGTCATGTACACCCCAATAAGTACCTAACAAAACAACAAAACACCCATCTAGTTAAAACAAATTGAACTTTTGTTACCCCTTGATAAGTATAATATTGTCACGCTCCACCCCTATTTTCTATCACTTTATTTCTTGTATTTATAAACCATATCAAATGCAACCATCTTTGTATCCCTGTTTAATTCATTTATAGTTACATTCTTTTATTTCAATATGTGTTATCATCTTCTCAGCAAATGCATCAACTTTAAATAAGACACATGTTTCATCTTTCGTCAAAACATACACTGTACAATTTGTGCTATAACAATAAGTATACCTAATGTTTACTTGATTATCAAAAACAAGAGCATTGAAATAGAATAAATCAATGTAGTCCCCATTCCCTTGACCATTCATAAAATCTGTAAACAATTTCTTATCATTTCTTTGGTATTGTTGTATGACTTCTTTTACTGCAGCCTGTGACAATGATGTTGCTGTCACTTCTACTGGCTTATTATCTTTTGCTCTTGAATTGCTTAAAGAACTTGAAAATAATATAAGCATGCTGATTACTAACATCACCAAAAAGAATGGGGCAAGAGCA
>CAZWEF010000074.1:0-7986 GCA_964632125.1 uncultured Erysipelotrichales bacterium | reverse complement strand
CATGTCGCTCTGTCACAGCGAAGATCGCGGGTTCAAGTCCCGTCTGGACCGCCATTGGTTCCGTAGCTCAGCTGGTAGAGCATTGGACTGAAAATCCTTGTGTCGCTGGTTCGATTCCGGCCGGAACCACCATTTAAAAACTAACATCCAAATGGGTGTTTTTTTGTATTTAGAATAATGTTTAATCATATCTAGGACTGTTTACTTGTACTTTTTAACCAAGCAGTTGATTCCCAATCCATAAGAGAAGTTTCATATTTATCATATACTTTACTACGAAGTTCTCTTTGATAATTGAGGTACTCACTGTAGTCATTAATATTACTCCAAGCATCATTTTTAACTTTAGGTTTAGGGATGCCTATAAGGCTAGCTTGGTCCCAAACATATTGATCAATAGGTACATGCAAGTACTTGAAAACAGTGCTTAAATCATAAGTAGCATCTTCGTAAATATGTAAATATTTGAGAGTCATGTTTATCCATTTTTGCGCATGTCCTATTGAAA
This sequence comes from uncultured Erysipelotrichales bacterium, assembly GCA_964632125.1. Classification (GTDB taxonomy): domain Bacteria; phylum Bacillota_I; class Bacilli_A; order Erysipelotrichales; family CAZWEF01; genus CAZWEF01. The sequence continues at coordinate 7,478 of CAZWEF010000074.1, read as the reverse complement.
ATGAATCACTTAGTTCTTTAAATATAGCTATTATTTTATTGCATAATTCCTCGTGCCATTTATCGAACGAAACTTGGTTGTTATCCTTTTTATCGATGATTAAAGATATTTCTTCTTTTAACAATTCATTGATTTTTTGTTTAGCGTCAACTTTTACTTGTTCTCCTGTTTTGTTTTTTTTAATTTTATTGAATTTAATTGTTCTACACAAATCTCTATATGCATTGTTACTTACTCTTGGAAATGGTTCTTTTGCATTACCAAATAGTACATATCTTAGGAATTCGTAATTAACACGGCTTACTTCGATTCTATCTTTATTCATGGCCTATCCTCCTATAAGTCACCTATAGTCTAACATACAGTTACTTTATGTCAATATTTAAATAAGAAACCATAAATGAATTTCACCACTGGCAATCTTCGAAACATTTGGATGTAAACTTGACTATTAACTGTGTCTAAAATATAATGAATTTAGTTACTTAATTAATACTAATGGTGATTAACTTATATTGTTGAGAAATTATTGAAATAGGGGTTTTGTTTGTATTAAGGTATGCTAGAGTATTCATTGCACTTTAAATAAAGAAGGTGATTTAAGCTTACTCTTTGGTTTGAATAAATGAGAATGGAGGGAATATATGAGCGTATATTACAAAAAAATTCAAAGAATTGTTATGAAAGAATATAATTATTTAAGTTTTGAGAATAGATTAGCGTTTTATGCCTTGCAATTGTTTCAAGTTGTTTTAATTATTGTACTATTCAACTATCTACAAAATTTAGGAGTTTACCAATATAATTCGAGTAAAATAAATATAGAGGTATTATTTCTTATTGGTACTATAGTGGCAATTTGTTGCTATTCATGGTATGAGAATAAAAAACACGAAATTAACAAACAAGCTGCAGTTCAAAAATATGTTGAAAATGAAAATATCAATTTTGAAAGCATTAATATTTTAATCGATGAGATTGAAAAGTATAACGAAAAGAAGAGGCGTTTTGCTACTTGGGTTGCTGGATTGTCAGCAACATTTATAGTTCTTTACTCAACAGTTGCTTCGAACTCGTACTTAAAATTGTTTGATTTGTATACGAAAGTTGCTTCAAATGATGAGGTGATAAGGCTCTTCGGAGAAGTAAATCCAATTGCTTCTATGGATACATTCGTTTCTAATACTTTTAGTCTTGGCTTTCAAACGTTAATTATTTTTATAGTGTTAATGCTAATCATATACAGTGTGGTTTCTATACCGACATTTTTTTCTAAGCAGGTGCTTGTATTTCTTTACGATGTAAAGTACATTCTTTTATCGAGGGGAATATAGTGCAGATAAACGGTGCAGCTCACTGAGACGACTAAATTCACTTTACATGAATGTATTTGTCAATTGAAAGATGTCTATTTTAAGTTTAACAAATATACTTGTTACATAGTACTTAGTATATTTTTGGGGAGGGAGTATGATGCTACAACTAAGATTGGAAAATAGAGTTTTGGAATTGAGTGGTGCTCAGTTTCAATTTCTATGAGAGGATTTGCTGCGTGCTAAAGGTTTTGATGTAAAGGAAAAATGGTAGAAAGGAAGCTAGCTCAGAAACAACAATAGTAACACCAGATTTGTATTTCATTGACTCAAATGAGAAGTATGTTTTTGTAGAAATTACTTCTGAGAAGAAGAAAGTATTTAGTTGGACGGGTTACACTTTAGTAGACTCAAAAGATAAGGACAATGTGTTATACTAAAATAAAGTGAGGTCAAGAAAATGGTGCGAAGAGAACGAAGAGAATTTACACATGAATTCAAGTAACAAATGGTAACACTGCTTCAAAATGTAAAGCCAAAAAGTCAGATCATCAAGGAGTATGATTTAACACAATCAACATTTAGTAAGTGGGTTGAACAGTATGGCACTACCTAATCATTTAAGCTTTCTGACAATCTCTCAGAGGAACATAAAGAATTAATAGAATTGCTAAAAAGAAACAAGCAACTTGAAATGTACCCTAAGGGCACTTCCTCATACTATTTTCAATAGTATTCAGGGTGAAAGTTGATATCCTAAAGCAAGCAGCGCCAATTATGGGGCGAAAATAAAAGTCATTCGAGCAAATCGCCATAAGTACGCAATCAGTGCCATGTGTCAATTATTCAATATAGTCGTGCAAGTTATTATAAAAAAACAAAGAAGAAGAATCCAGTTGATCCTGAAACTCATTTAATTGAGAAACTGTTTATTGAAAATAAAAGAAATTATGGAACACGTCGTTTGAAAAAAGCATGTAAGGCAGAAGGGCCATCATATCAAGACGACGAATTAGATGAATTATGCATTATTTAGTGTATTTGTTAAACTAAAAGTGGCTGTATTTTCATATATTAAAACATTAGATGAGTTTGACTTTACATTCCTATCATCGATTAATGAAGCACAAATTAGAAATATTACATCATCAAACTTTTATCAAGAAGCAATCAATATTGAGTTCATTGGTACACAGAGTGTTGGGAAACCCATTTAGCGATTAGTATTGGTGTATGCGTTGCAACAAAGAGAACAAGTGTGTATTCCATTAAGTTTTCAAGGTTAATCAATCAGTTGAAACGTGCATATGATGAAAATAAGTTAGAACATCAAATCAAGGTATACAATAAATACAAGTTACTCATTATTGATGTAGTAGGATTTAATACATCTAGAAATACAAGAAAACATCAACCAATTTTTCAATAAAATCATCTTTATAATGGTGGTCATTTATGATTTCAACATCATCATATTTTTTAATGATTGCAATGACTTCACCAAGCTCTTCAATCATTAACAATAAAGAGTCACGAGCTGATGTGGGCTACATACTTGGCCAAGTATCTTGATGTTTTCCCCATAACTATACTGATGACATTTTACCATGACCGATTAACCAATATAGATGATAAAATATATCCAAATAATTCCATCAAGGTATTGACAGTCACATATTTTTACGCTTATCATAGTATATGTGATATACAGTAGGTAGGAGGGATATTATGGAACTCATGTACAAGATAAGCAAACCACTTTTAGGTGAGGATAGAGTATATAGATATAAAGAGAAAATCGCACTATTTCTTGAGACTGATGGGAAGTGCGCAAAATGTGGTATGCAATATAATTGTTTAGATAAAGGTAATTCAATAAATACCAATAAATCCAATTTAGAAATTGCACATATCTATGGTCTTAGGAACTTTAGATCTATCCAGCACGACGGAAAAATGTTCCATATAAGAAGTACTGATAAGCTAAACAGCTATGAAAATTTAATCTTGCTTTGCAATAAATGCCACAAAAATTATGACAAGATCCCTAACTATAATGACTATGTAGAAATGGTCGAAATCAAAAAAAATCTTGCTAGAAAACTTAGCAATGAAACGAATGTGTACATTCAACTTTATTTTTGCCTTGATGAAATAATTGAAGTTTGTAATGAAATAGAGACAATTGGAAATTTTAATTATGACTTAACTCTTTTTATAGATAAACTAAAACTGAATAAAATTGACATATATAATCAAGAACATTATAAAAATTACTTAACCAAGTATGCTACTTATATTGACAACTTTTTTCGTGATTGTGCTGATGATACGGGGATTAAACTTGTTACTTGCTTTTCGAATGTTTACAACGAATTAAAAAAAACAGAAACTGACAAAAATGCAATTTTGGAGTTAATATCGAGATCGAAAATATTAAATGAATTGCAAAAGAAAATGAGCATAAGATTATTTGATGCACTACTTTCATACATGATTTGGAAATGTGAGGTATTAGAAAAATATGATCTTACCCAATAAAGTAATTAAAATTGAAGATTCTCTTATATATAAATCTTTACAATATTATAAAAATTCCGAACAATTTGAAGTTAAATCCAAGAAAGATATTGAATATTTAACAATATTGTATGCCTTTGGATACTTGAATTGTATCATTAGACAATCTATGGATGACAAGGGAGGCGTCATTAATGAAATTAAAATTACTAAAAATAAATGATCGAACTTTCTATTTCAAAAAGACGATAAACATCTTCTTAGGAGAAAAAAATAGTGGAAAGACAACAATTTTTCAACTACTAAAATTTATCTATGGTGCTGAATATAGTTCGAAAAAGAATTTGCACAAAGCACTAATTAAAATTGCAAAACAAAATAAAGACTTCAACATTACTTGGGAATTTGAAAATGATGAAACTGAATATACTTTGAATTTATTTTCGGAAAAGGTTAAACTAAGTTCAGGATTAGAATTAGCAATTAGTAAATATTCTCAACATATAAACAGTAAATTTCGATTCTACAACAGTGTTTTTAATGTTAACATAAAAAGTGTTGAATGTTTTTCTTTTGATGAAGATATGGCTCCTAAATTGAATTCAAATAGTGATTATGCCAAGTTCTTTTATCCACAAAAAGACATGTCATACACTTCGCTTTGCTTTTTAAAGCTAATACAAAAAGATTCTATAGCAAGCGTAATGCAAGATTATTTAAAAATTTATGGAAAGAAAAAAAACCTAGATAAAATCGTATCAGCTACAAACGACATTAAAAATGAAATTCCAATGGATCTATTGAACGCTTTAAGCGACAGTAAGCAAAATATCGTTCAAAGATATGTGGGGTTGAATAAGATATACAGAAGGGATTATGATGAAGACTTTTTTATTGAGTTAGAGGAAATTTGCAAGAACATTGATAATTTTGATATAAGTAAGGTTAAAGAATTTCATGATTATCTAATTGAGTCTTATAATGATGTTATTGAAGATGAAAGAAGAAAAATGAAAGAAGAAGATGAAATCCTCAATTTATATACTCGAGATGAGTTTAATAGTGCAATTACATATAATAATCTAAATCATAATGTAAAAGAGGAAATCAACTTAATCAAACCTGAACTTAAAGAAAAATCAATTACATTAAACTCTTACGAAACTGTATTAAATGATATAAGTAATGACATTCAGCGGTTCTGTGAAGAATTCAATAAGACTTTTAATGTGATCAAGACATTCAATAATAAACTTGAATTTCGTGAATTAAATGGCGTGATAAGTAATTTAGTATTGAATTTACAAAACTCTAGTCTTGATACCTTGAATGCAGGAGGATCAGATACAGTTACAAATTTTATTGGTTTTTTAACTTATACACTAATCCACAGTAGATTTCCTGTAATGCTATTTGAGAAAACTTTTTTAAGTGAAAATCAAAATAGTACTATTATTGAGATATTGATTAAAATTTCAAAGTGTGTCAATGACTCTAAACAAGTATTCTTAACTCTTCATCCTGATGAAGAACTCAAAAGAATAGACATTTTAAATAAAAGTATTGAATTGTTTGAATGTGAAAACAATTTTTTTGGAATAACTTTTTAATTTAGCATTAGACCGTATATTTTTGTATCAATTAAATATTAATATGTACATATTTTAGTAATGAGTCACGGGACTTAGAGTTTTTTCTTACATTATTCTTCTCGAAATGAGTTGTTTCCATAGAATATTTACAAAAGTTTATGCTTAACTATTTAAATGAAAGTGCAACTTGATTAATGTAAATGGGTTTATTGATTTTGAGGGACATGTAAGTAGATATTGATAGATTTATAAAGAGGGTTTTTGATTAATGGTATTAATTTAAATGTTTAGATTTAATAGAAATAAAATCGGTTTTTTTAACAGAGTGATGTATTAAGTGTATATTAAATTTTTTGTAATGAAATGAAAGATGAGAACTATTTGATGGAAAATATGGAGAAAATTGTGCTATTTACTATGAGCATATCAAGTGAGTATAATATTAGTTTAAAAGGGTGGGCACCCGATGAAACAATTAGGATCTTAAAAAGTGTAAATTTTGAAAGAATATTATCACTTATGGAGAGTTTGAATTATTATCAAAGCAAGGATTATCTCTCTGATGGTGAATTGCTCATTGCCGTTACAATAATAGGTTCACTTGTAGAGTTTTGGATTAAGTTTTTTTACACAATTTACATTCAAGATTATTTTAATTCTGTTAAAGAAGATTCCCGATTTTTCGATTGTAAAAAGAAAAAAATCAAATTGCCGGATAAGATTAAATTTGAAACCCTTAAGCAATTTAGTAGGGAAAACTTGTTAAAAAACAATGAAAAGTTTGAAGAATGGATTAACCGAATTCAATTCAAAAGAAATGCAATTCATACATTTGTATATCGTGAAATTGGGGGTACTGAAGAACTGGAATATGATTTGGAAATGTTGAGTTTACTTATTGAAAAAATCTATTATAGACTTCCAGATATTCCAAGCGAAGGGGACTTCATTTAAATATTTTCATTACCATCATTTGAGTGTATTTTGTTTTTTCAATATATGAATGTAGTAATGGATGGGGTATAACTTATTAGACACAAGAGTAATGATAATGTATAAAAAAAAGCAATATCATGAAATTTAGACATGGAAAAAGCAGAGTGATTATAATGCATAAAAGTTGAAATTGGAAATATTGAATCAAAATAAAGAACCGAGATGTGAGTTCAATTACAGGCATTTTTTTCACTGCTACGAATATATAACTCGATTAGCAAGTTGTAAATATATGTGGCTTATCAACTTCTGCGATCATCATTGAAAACCCAACATTAGAACTATCTGATTCAACTATTCAGTCTTTAACTGAAATACTAGGTGCTCCGATTAAAATAATCAAGGCTCATTACTAGAACAATCATGAATAGAGTGATTGTTTTCTTTTACCATAATTAGTTTATAATTGAGGTGATCTTCTTTTAGTGTCTCAATCAAGGTGTATTTGTTAAACTAAAAGTGGACCCTTTTTCAGAGAATTATCAGTTGAAAAAGGGTCCACTATTTTGTAAACTTCTGTTGTAGAGTGAATGTCAATATGACCTAGTAAGGATGCTGCTTTTAATCTCAATTGCAACTGCAAACTTTAGAAGTCATGCACAGGTAGGCAAGACATCCGCTAAATTAGCATAGAACTATTGCTCTTTTTGAATAGCACCACGTGTTATACTATTTCGATCAAAATCTGATAAGACATAATCTTGATTGTTTAAAGTAAGTGTTTTAACGCTTTCTTCAATAGATTCATGAACAAAAGACAAATCAGGTGTAATTGGTTTAAAAAGACTGAAAGAATTTGAAATATACTTAAATGTTATTGGATTTTCTTTCTGAAACTTGAATTGTTTAATTTGTTCTTCAGACAGAGGAACAGGGAACTTCTCCTGTATCTCCTTGTTTACAAAAACAATCTCAATTGCATGATGTTCATCCATGATGATGAATTCATTTAAATTTTTATAAACAATACTTGAATAAGGTTCATTAAATTTTTTTATACCAATTACTTTATTATTTTTATTTACTAAATAAAGCACACTCTCATTTTCAGAACTGT
>CAZWEF010000073.1:0-8043 GCA_964632125.1 uncultured Erysipelotrichales bacterium | reverse complement strand
TTCAATATAAACATGTATAAGCTATATTATAGAAACGCAATGTAGTTAATATTGTCTCTATAAAACAATCATAACATTTTCTTGTTGTCTTTAATAAATACATTTAAACAAATATTAATACACTTATAATACAAATAATAACTAAATAAAGTTTTTATTGATGTGAAGAATCATATGATTTATAATGGTAGTGGAAAAAGGAGAGATAGGGATGAAAAAAGGAGTTATTGTTTTTTTAATGTGTTGTTTACTGCTGAGTGCTTGTTCTAGTTCAAAAAATGAATCAACATCAACCAAAGAAGTCAGTTATGGGACAACCATCAAAGTTGAGAATGACCAATACTTATTATTTGATGCCAATGGAAAACAAGTTGGCAAAACATTTAAATCAGCATCATCATTTACAAATGGACAGTCAGTTGTTCAAAATGACAAAGGGGATGTTGGTCTTATTCTAATAAATGGTAAGATGGCTGTGCCTTATGGTAAGTACCAAAAACTAAGCCCTCTAGGCTATTTATATAAAGGGACAACAAAAGATGGTGAGTCAGTGTTAATTGGTCCAAATGGAAAAGAGCTTGGATCATTAAAAAATGCTGATTACAATGAATATGGTCTTGTCAGTGTTCATTATGAAGATAAGATTGTAGCCTATGGTCATTCTGGGAAAGAACTTGTTTCTATTCCTGTTAAAGAAGAGACAGATTTTGATTCACAATCTTCAAGTAGTTTGCATGGTGAATACGGTTATCTATCTGTAGAAGGTAAAACATATTTATTTGATATGAATACAAATGAAACCATTGACTCTTTTGAAACTGATATTGTCTTTAAAAACATATCAGTGCTCAATGATTGGTTATTGCTTTATAATGATGAAACATACAAAGTTTACCGTGATTTAAAACCAGTTGGGATGTTTGAGGATATTTGTGATCATGTTTCTGTTCGCATAGAATCCATTGAATGTGAATCAGGTGGTAAAGTATATGTTTTAGATGCTAATTTTGAAAAAGGATTACTGCTTACAGGGCAAGATATTCAGTATCAAGACAGTGATCATTATGCCATTGCAGATAGTAAAAAAAATGAGGTTGTTTTTTATGAAGCAGGTCAAGTCATTAAAACAGTAACGGGTTATGATTTTAGTTCAAGTGGCTATCATCGACCTGGGGGCGTTTATGAAATTCAAAATCGTACTTATGATATCATGCTTTATAATGGTCAAGGTGAACCAGCTACGCAAACACAGTTTAGCCAAATTGATGATTTTGATGCACAAGGATTTACAAGTGCTAAAACTGATGATGCCTCGTTTATCATTGATCTACAAGGCAATAAAGTAAGTGATGATTTCAATGAGGTGTCGAAAACCAAATGGGGCGTTTATACGATGTTTCATATTGGTTATCATGATGACGGGAGTGTTCTTTATGATGATCAAATGAAAGAAGTTTATCGTGGCGATATGGTAGACGTCTATGCTGAATACAAAGTTGATGGTATTGCAATTGCAAGTGGAAAAGATGCAAATGATCAAACGGTGCTCTTTAATATCAATACTGGTCAAGAAATTTATCGAGGTCCTGGTTCTGTACTTGTTGATTATACGTATTTTACAGTGACACAGGATAAAAAAGTGACGTACTATGCATTTAATGGTCAAATGATGTTTGAAAAATAAGGGGAAACCCTTTTTTTATTTTATATATGCTTTAACGCTTCGGCGCATTGTGATAAACTTTTAATAGACATAGGAGGAGAATCATGGAAGATTGGTATAACTTGAGTCATCCGTACTTTGAGCAGTTTTATGATTTGAACATAGTTCAACATATTTCTGCTAATAAACATGCCATTGGTTACTTGAAAGCAAATCATCAAAAGGTATTTATTAAAACATACTCAAACATTGATAACTTTGATATGGAGCTTAAGGTCATACTAGTTTATTGCCCGCATCAATGCTTAAGTTATTTTAAAGATGATCATCAAGCATTCCTTGTGCTCAAGTATCAAGATTATCGCGCGTTTAGTTTTAAAACAAAAAAAGATATACATCAAGCAGCTCTATTGTTAGCCCAGTTTCATCACATACTTGCATCAAACAAAAATTTCAATCATAACATTCAAGTAACGCCTATTAGTGTTCGTATAAAACATCGAATGAAACAGTTACAACATCATCCTAAATACGATCAATTTAACTTGATTTATCTTCATTTCTTACAAAGGATTGATCAGCTCGATGAAGCTTTTTTAAATCATGAAGCTATTCAGTTCATTCATGGTGATTTTGGGGTGAGAAACATGGTTATTTGTCATAATACCCTTCAATTAATTGATTTTGAAAGAGTTAGAGTTGATCATCTTTGGATGGATTTAATAAAATTATTTGAATTTGAATTGGTTTCAAAGAAGCATCAGGCTATCTTTTTAGATGCTTACTTAAAACAACGACCGATTGAAAAAATACCACATCATCTCTATGATGCTTTCGTCTTTTTGGAGATGTTGGGTATTTATAAGTATTGTCAAAATGTTCAAGATGAAGCTTTTTTAATAAAGGCAGATCAACTGCTCAATCGATTAGAAAAGAGGCTATCAAAGGCTATTAATTAAGGGACTCAGAGGTTTTTTATTGACATGGAATGAAGATGAGTGGTACTTGCGTTTCTTCGTGTGTGAGGCCAGCATGCATGCCGATGATGTTATAAGCAAGCGGCTGATCAATGATTGCTTTTGTGCCTATTGCAATTGCCATAAAATCACCTAGACAAGAGTCAAAAAGTGGGTGAGCTATGCCAAGTCCAAACCAATTGTTTTGGGTGATGGTTTGACGATCTAACAAAAGAAAATCATCTTTGAATAACGCATTGAAACGATTCTTGAACGCTTCATGACATGATGCTTTAACAAAGAAATTAACTGCTCTTGCTTCAATGGATGTTTCGCGCTCTAACATGGCAACAAGCTCAGGATAATGGTTTAAACAGATGATTTCTTTTACATTCATATGCCCATGATCAGCAATCACAATCATCAATGTATCATTTAGCACTTGTGCCAATTGTTTTGTTAACGTATCTAGTTTATGTATGACACGTGTAACTGAAGGATGATGAATGCCTTTATCATGCATCAAAGCATCAGGTTGATTGGTATAAGCATAAATGAAGTTTTTTTCATCTTTTTGGCACTGTTTTTTAATAAGATTAAATAGACCATCTAAGTCTTGTTCCTCGTAAGTTAAACCAAAATACGGTGTAATCGCATATGCTTTCACTTGTTCACTATTTATTTGTTCTAATATCGAAATATAACCAAAAAGCTGATGCGCCATACTTGAAGCACTTACCACCTTATTGGTATCTTTGACAACATTTAAAAACATGGTCACTGTTTGATCAATAGGGGGCATGTATAAGTCCCACCCAAGCCAACCATGTTCAACTGGATAAAGACCACTCAATACAGAAGTCGTTGCAGCTGTGGTGGTTGCAGGGAATACAGAGTTGATGTCACTAACTTTATGTGACATTAAAAAAGAATTTGGGGCGTGTTGCTTCAATGCGTCAGTTCCTAAACCATCCATTAAAAGTAAGACAACATGTTTGTAATCTTTTTTTAATGCATCATCTAATAACCCCAAAGTTGCATGTTTTGGTGATATCCCATAATGATTTAAAAGAGAATTACTGATGTTTACTAAGTTATTTGTGTTAACTGGTTTCATATTGCATCTCCTTGTATATGTTAAACATGATTATTTGTTCTTTGATTGATAAGGTGAAACAATCAACTTCCTTAAATGACACAACAAGTCTCACAAAAACAAAGTCATGATTTTATCTTTAGTTTGTTTTTTAATGCCACCATTTGTTCAACTTCATTGGTGATAACCATATGAACACCAGACTCAATCAACATCGATGCAACACTAGGATCATCAACTGTATAAACATTAAGTAAGACATCATGTGCATGTAACTTAGAAAGCATGTTTTTTGTTAAGAATTGATGATGAGGATGATAAAAATCGGCATGACATTTATTTAAATAAGTCCAAGGTTCAAATAGATTTGAACTCGTGAGAACACCGGTTAATGCTTTGTTGTCTAGTTGTTTGATTCGAACCAGTGCAAGATGATCAAAAGAAGAATAAATAATCCGATCTTGAGGATATGAGGCAGTTAGCTCAAGTACTTTTTCTTCAATGTGAGGATACGTATCCGAACCAGCTTTTAGTTCAACATTTAAATAAAACACATGACTTGGATGACTCTTTTGATACGTATCTAATGCAACCAATACTTCTTTTAATGTTGGCATGATATGTACACCACCAACAAAACATGATTGAAGTTCTTTTCTATCATAATCACTTACTTGACCATGAAGATTGGTTAAACGTGATAACTCAAAATCATGATACACCATAACTTCTCCATCTTTAGATAAATGCACATCTAACTCAATCCCATCAGCACCACAAACCAATGCTTGAATCAATGATTCTATCGTATTTTCAACGTATTTTGCTTTATAGCCTCGATGTCCTATAATTAATGTTTCCATTCTATCCCTCGCTTTTAACTATCATAACATGTTTCTCTTTATTTTTAAATGTGTTAAGTAAAAATACTTGACACTTATTTATCTATATGATATAGTTTAAAAGTAAAAAGGAGGGATACAATGGCTGTAAAATTAAGACTAAAAAGAATGGGTTCTAAACAAGCACCTTTCTATCGTATTGTTGCTGCAGATTCTCGTTCACCTAGAGATGGACGTTTTATTGAAATGGTGGGTACTTATAATCCATTAACTGAACCTGCTCAAGTAAGCATTAATGAAGAATTAGCATTAAAATGGTTAAACCAAGGTGCACAACCTTCAGAAACAGTTAGAGCATTATTTTCAAAAGAAGGTATCATGACTAAATACCACGCTTCTAAATCAGGTAAATAATCATGAATTATGTACCTTTAGTTGAAGATTTGGTAAAACCATTAGTTGATTTTCCAGAAGAAATTTCAATCGAACAATCTAATTTTCCTAAATCAAAAGACATTAAACTTGTGATTTATGCAAATGCTAAAGATTTATCAAAATTAATCGGACGAGAAGGTATGATTGCCAATTCAATTAGACAATTGGTAGGAACATTATCAAAATTAGAGCATGAAAAAGTAGTGCTTCGTTTTGAATCTAAATAAGGTGCTTGCATCTTATTTTTTAATAGGGAGGCTATAATGAAACGACTTATTTGTGGCACCATGATTAAACCTCATGGATTAAAAGGTGAAGTAAAAGTGTATCCAAAAACAGACTTTATTGAAGAACGTTTTAAACCTAAACAAGTTTTATATGTTGATAATAAAGAATCAGTCATCATTAAAAGTGTTCGTAAACAAAAAGAACTTTTACTTGTGATGTTTGAAGGATTTGATAGGATTGAAGCCATTGAACCAATGATTAAAAAAGACTTGTATGTTGATGTAGAAGATGATGATCATGAAGGTGTCTTTTATTATGAATTAAAGGAAATGAGTGTTTATGATGAACAAAATCAATTGATTGGACCAATTCAAGATGTGATTACAACTGCTGCTCATGATGTGTTGGTTGTGGATTATCAAGGAAAGAAAGTCATGATTCCTTATGTTGATGCCTTTATTTTAGAAGAAGATTTAGACAACAAAAAAATCATTGTCTCTCTCATTGAAGGTATGATCAATGACAATTGATATTTTAACCTTATTCCCTGAGATGTTTGAAGGCTTTATTCAAACATCCATCATTAAAAGAGCAATCGATAAAGGGATTGTCACAATTGGTATCCATGATATTAGAGTACATACCCTTAATAAACATAAAAAAGTAGATGATTACCCTTATGGTGGGGGACAAGGCATGGTCATGACATGCCAACCAGTTGTCGATGCCATTCGCTCTTTAAAAAAAGACGATTCCAAAGTGTATCTCATGTCACCACAAGGGATACCATTTAAACAAAGTGTTGCCTATGAATTAAGTATGACCAAACATTTGATACTCGTGTGTGGACACTATGAAGGCTTTGATGAACGCATATTAAACTATGTAGATGGAGAAATCTCGATAGGGGATTATGTATTAACAGGGGGAGAGCTTGCGAGTATGGTCATTGCAGACGCTTGTATAAGACTCGTAGAAGGTGCTATCCAACAAGACAGCCACCAAGATGATTCATTTTCAAACCATTTACTTGAATACCCACAATATACAAGACCCGAAGTGTTTGAAGGCTTTGTAGTACCAGATGTGTTGTTATCGGGACATCATGAAAACATACGGATCTATCGATTAAAAGAATCATTGAAAAAAACATGGATAAAACGACCGGATTTACTTATGAATGCTCATTTAGATCAGGAAGCAACAACACTTTTGAAACAAATAAAAAGTGAGTTGAAGAAAGACTAGGGGCTTGTTATAATGGATGTGGAGGAGAGGTAAATATATGACACATGATTTGATTTTGATTTTAGATTTTGGAAGTCAGTATAACCAACTGATTGCAAGACGCATAAGGGAATTTGGTGTATACAGTGAGTTGCATCCATTTGATATCTCAGTAGAAGAAATAAAAAAAATGAACGTAAAAGGGATTGTCTTTTCAGGTGGTCCAAATAGTGTTCACGATGCATCTAGAGTTTCAGTTGACAAAGAATTATTTAACTTAGGCATACCTATTTTAGGTATATGCTATGGGATGCAATACATCAATCATCATTTTGGAGGCGATGTAGAACCAAGTGATGTACCAGAATATGGTAAACAAAACATTGAAGTTAAATCTTCCGTTTTGTTTCAAGACTTACCAGAAGATCAAATTGTGTGGATGTCACATGGTGATCATGTAACACGTGTTGCAAATGGGTTTGAAGTTATCGCAAGTTCTGATCAAACACCAATTGCAGCAATTGAAAATGTTAAAGACCATATCTATGGTGTTCAATTTCATCCTGAAGTTGTTCACAGTGTTTATGGAGATGACATGCTTAAAAACTTTGTATTTCATGTTTGTCATGCAAAAAACGATTGGACAATGGAAAACCTCATTGATGAACAAGTTACAAGTATTCGTCAATTAGTTGGAAAAGAAAAAGTATTGCTTGCACTCTCAGGTGGGGTTGACTCAGCAGTTGTTGGGGCATTACTTCATAAAGCGATTGGTAAACAGTTGATTTGTTTGTTTGTGGATCATGGATTATTAAGAAAATACGAAGCAGATCAAGTGATGGATGTGTTCAAAGACCAGATGGGGATGAACGTATTCAAAATAGATGCACAAGATCGTTTCTTAGATAAGTTAAAGGGGTTAACAGATCCTGAAGCAAAAAGAAAAGCGATTGGAAATGAATTTATTTATGTGTTTGAAGATGAAAAGAATAAAATGGTTCAAGCTGAAAACATTCGTTTTTTAGCTCAAGGAACAATTTATGCAGATGTGATTGAATCAGGTACTAAAACAGCTCAAACCATTAAATCACATCACAATGTTGGTGGGTTACCAGATGACATTGAGTTTGAATTAATTGAGCCATTACGTTCATTATTCAAAGATGAAGTTAGACGATTAGGAGAAGCATTAGGCTTACCAAAAGAAGTTGTTTGGAGACAACCATTCCCAGGTCCAGGACTTGGTATTCGTGTGATTGGTGAAGTCACTGAAGATAAATTAAGTATTGTTAGAGACAGTGATTTTATTTTAAGAGATGAAATCAAAAAAAACAACCTAGAAGACGCTGTTTGGCAATATTTCACTGTTCTAACAAACTTAAAATCAGTAGGTGTTATGGGTGATCAAAGAACGTATGATTATACAGTAGGAATTAGAGCTGTCACATCAGTTGATGGTATGACAGCAGAATTTGCAAAACTTCCTTGGGAAGTACTAGAAAAGATTTCTATTCGCATTGTCAATGAAATTCAAGGGGTTAATCGTGTTGTCTATGACATCACATCTAAACCACCTGCAACGATTGAGTGGGAGTA
>CAZWEF010000072.1:7116-8348 GCA_964632125.1 uncultured Erysipelotrichales bacterium | reverse complement strand
TGATGCTAAAGGTGGTATTGATGGATTTGCAACACTGTATGATCAATCAGGGAACATCATTTGGTCATACCGATACGGTGGTGATCAAGATGATATTATAAATGATATCATCCAAACAAGTGATGGTGGGTTTATTTTAGCTGGATATAGCCGTAGTTCTTTTTCTCCTTCATTTAATCATGGTAATGAAGATGGGTGGCTTGTTAAAATAACACCCGATGGAACTCAAGTTTGGTCACAAGTCTATGGCAGTTATTTGAGGGACACGTTCAGTGGTGTTGTTGAGACACCGACAGGTATTGTTGCAGTGGGAACAACGGCATATGGTGGAGGAGCGACTTTGCCAATAGGTGGTACTGCAAATAATGATGGTTGGTTTGTAAAAGTCATTGCCAGCAATGGGAATGTAACGACTAATTTAACATATGGCACACCTGTAGATGATAATTTTACTGCTGTTGAGGCTTTAAGTGATGGTTCAGTAGTCCCAATAGGATTTACCCAAGGTCAAGTAGGTTCAGATTTGCAAATTGGAGCAACTGATGGCTGGGCAATGAGAATAGATCAAGATGTTCAAGTGATTTGGAACCATCAATATGGATCAACAAAAGATGATGCACTATTTGACGTTGTTTTAGGACCAGATAACCAATTGTATTTAGTTGGAGATACGTATGGTACTGTTGATGCTGTACCTGAAACAGGACGAGCAGATGGCTGGATTATGGCAATCAATACTGATGGCATTCAACAACTTTCAAAACGTTTAGGGATTGCAGATGATACATACTTGTATGAGGTTGATGTTACGCCAGATGGTGTATTAGCAATTGGTGGTTTAACTCAATTTAACTTTACAACAAATACTCCGACAAGTAATAATGGAGGTTTATTTAGTGGGGTGAAACTAGATGGAACTGTCCTTTGGAATCAAAACATTGATACAGATAAAACTGATGTAATTGATGGTGTTGCTTTTATTGGAAACAATCGATTTACAGTTGTTGGTACAACCCAAGGAGCGATATCATTGCAACCAAACCTAGGTGCTAGTGATGCATTTATTATGTCCTTGGCTGCTCAGTACAATGTTACATTTGAAAGCAATGGAGGATCACTTGTTGATAGTCAAGTTGTTTTTGAAAATGAACTTGCATTAGAACCAACAGCACCAACAAAAGTAGGTCACACCTTTGATCAATGGTATGCAGATGCTCAATTAACAACACCAT
>CAZWEF010000072.1:4912-7016 GCA_964632125.1 uncultured Erysipelotrichales bacterium | reverse complement strand
AGATTACAGCACCAACTGTACCAACAAAAGTAGGTTATCAATTTGCTGGGTGGTACCAAGAAGTAGCACTTACTAATGCTTGGGATTTTGATGTAGATGTTGTCGAAGGCGATATGACTTTGTATGCAAAGTGGACCATAAATCAATATAATGTCCTATTTGACAGTCGCGGAGGAAGTCTTGTTGACCCACAAATAGTAGCACACAATGAACTTGCATTAGAACCAACAGCACCTACCAAAGTAGGTCACACCTTTGATCAATGGTATGCAGATGCTCAATTAACAACACCATGGGATTTTGCGACCGATACAATCACCCAAGATACAACATTGTATGCAGGATGGGATGTCAATATTTACACAGTCACATTTGAATCTAATGGTGGGACGCCAATACAACCAATATCAAGCCCATATGGGCAACAGATTACAGCACCAACTGTACCAACAAAAGTAGGTTATCAATTTGCTGGGTGGTATCAAGAAGAGGGGCTTATAAATGTTTGGGATTTTGATGTAGATGTTGTCGAAGGCGATATGACTCTGTATGCAAAATGGACCATAAACCAATATAATGTCCAATTTGACAGTCGCGGAGGAAGTCTAGTTGACCCACAAATAGTCGACTACAATGCATTTGCATTAGAACCAACTGTACCAACAAAAGTAGGTTATCAATTTGCTGGGTGGTATCAAGAAGAAACACTTATTAATGCTTGGCGCTTTGACGTAGATGTTGTAGTAGGTAACATGACTTTGTATGCTTCTTGGGTGAAACAACACGATGATTTAGCTGTTAATTTGTATTTTGATTTAAATGGTGGTGAAGGTATTGCGCCAAGTATGCAAGCACTTGTACCTGGTTCACTTGCAATTAAACCAGAAGACCCAAAACGCACAGGCTATGAATTTAGTGGATGGAACACACGAGCAGATGGCAAAGGAGATATTTGGTATTTTAACAAAACAACAATGCCCGATCAATCCGTAACACTTTATGCGATGTGGCAACCAAATCAAACACTACCAGATACAGGTATGTCGAGTTCCGCATTTGAATTAGGGGTTGTCGTAATTTTCTTAGGGTCCTTAGTAGTTATTAGCACCAAAAAAAGATATCGTAAAATTAAATCGATATAACATGTCTAATGACGCATTAAAAAGAGTTAATCTTAATGGATTAACTCTTTTATGAATTGACTCTCCTATAAAGCAATTAAAATTAACTATGTTAGCATTGATTTTGATTGAAGAACATGCATAAAATTGCTACAATAATATATGACAAAGGACCCACCAAAAGAAGTAAGTCATTCAATGTAATCAGCATGTTAGTCATTATGTTAACAAGTTAACGTGCGCATTATAAAAATTTTAGCCTTTTTATTGAGAAACAAGATTTATTTTTTAAGGTGAAAATGTATTGCCGTTTGATCAAAATAATTGGTAAGGATGTGATGCCGTGAGTGATAAAATAACACCCCAAGATTTAGAGGAGTACCATTATGCAACAGAAGAAGAGCGCGCTATTCATGCTATGGATGATGCATCAATTGAAGCAAAGTTAAAAGAGATTAATGAGCAAAAATTAAAAACGGCAAGCGACAATAAGTATTTATCCGGTATCGTCATTACATTCGCAATTTTTATTTTGATTGCAATATTGTATGCTGCTGTAAGCAAACCTAATGAAGTCTCTCAAACATCGACTTTGAGAGGGGAGATCATTCTTAAAGTTGTTACTTACCGTGTTAGTATGGAAGTTGATGTCCCTTACCAACCAGCAACTCCGACTGTACATGCAGAAAGACAAACTGAGACATTTTTAATTGAAGACTCGGATACGACTGGCATGCAGATCGTGTTTGGAAAAACGTTGTATGAAGGTAGCTACCTGATAGCATCGGTAACTCAAGACCCCGATTGTCAACTTATTTTCACGAAGCGTGCTGATAAAAACAAAACAAGGGTTTATCAAGGAAGTATCATTTATACAAATAAGGGCGATACTTTATCAACAAGTAAATGTGGTCATTTAGAAAAAAATGGATTAGAAGTCACTCTAGAACCAGAAGGACTAGACCCTATTTTATCTGTGTCAA
>CAZWEF010000072.1:0-4812 GCA_964632125.1 uncultured Erysipelotrichales bacterium | reverse complement strand
TGTATTCACTGAAATATCTTGAAGAAAATATAGTAATGAAAAAGTTGAAATAGGTTGTTCAAGTTGTTTGCATAAACTCACTATGAGAAATATAAAACAAGAAAGAAGATAAGGAAATGAATAAAAGCTTAGAAAATCAAGAAATAGAAAGCATTCTTAACGTATTATCAAATAGATTTCATGCAAATATGCACCGTCATCCAAATAGTCAATGGGCACCGATCAAACAACATTTAGTCATGAATCTACAACAGTTGTGGTCAGTTAATGAGATGGAAAAAAGTGGTGGTGAACCTGATGTTTTTGTTTCAATTGACGATCTTAATCACGTTTACATATGTGATTTTTCAAAAGAAAGCCCAGCACAAAGAAGAAGTTTTTGTTATGACAACCAAGCCCTTGAGGCACGTAAAGCAAACAAACCCTTGAGTAGCGTCATGGCAGAAGTTGAACGAATGGGTATTGATTTGATGGAAGAGGCGTTGTATAAACAAATTCAAACAATAGAGCCACTAGATTTAAAAACATCTTCATGGATTAAAACACCGGAACATATTCGTTCACTTGGTGGGGCATTATTTTGTGATCGTCGATATGATACAGTATTTGTTTATCACAATGGTGCAGATTCCTATTATGCAGCAAGGGGTTTTAGAGGATTTGTCAAACTTTTTTAAAAATGATTATTTAGTTGCTGAGTCCTAAAAAAGGATTCAGTTTTTTTAAGCACATTGGTGGCAAGGATATTTGACAAATGATAAGATGAAACAAAGGAGTCGATCAATGAAATCAAAAATATCATTATACACAAGCTATTTACACTTACCAAGTCTATTCTATGATAAGAACCTTCCAAGTCAGATGAACAACCCATGTCTTGTACTGTATAACGATGCTTTAGCTAAATCGCTTGGATTACCTGAATTGTCAAAAGAAGAAATAGAGATGTTCTTTTCAGGTAACGATCCATCTAGCTATGAGCAAGCATGTTCGATGGCATATGCGGGACATCAATATGGACATTTTACGATGCTTGGTGATGGTAGGGCACACCTACTTGGCGAAATACTTACTTCAGACGGGAAACGTTTTGATGTACAACTTAAAGGGTCTGGGAGAACCGTTTTTTCAAGAGGTGGAGATGGAAAAGCAACATTAAGTGCAATGCTTAGAGAGTACATTATGAGTGAGGGTTTTGCAGGAATGGGGATACCAACAACAAGAAGCCTTGCTTTGTTGACAAGTGATGATGTTGTCTATCGTGAACATATCCATCGAGCTGGTCTTTTAACACGCATTGCATCTAGCCATATTCGTGTGGGTACATTTGAATATGCTGCATACTTTGGCGGTGAAGATGCGATTAAAGCACTAGCGTTATACACGAGAGATAGACACTTTCCTGATGTGAAGAATGATTATGATATGTATTTATCAATCATAAAAAAACAAGCAAAACTTATTGCGAAGTGGCAATCAATTGGATTTGTTCATGGTGTAATGAATACTGATAATATGAGTATTTGTGGGGAAACAATTGACTATGGACCATGTGCCTTTTTAGACATATATTTACCAAGTAAATCATTTAGTTCTATAGATCATTACGGTCGTTATCGTTTTGAACATCAACCAGTTATTGCAAAATGGAACCTAGCTAAACTCGGTGAATCAATGAAAGTTTTATTTGATGACAATCCACTTGTACAAAGTCAAAAACTTGTACAAGCACTCAATCAATTTGATTTAATATTGAATGAGGAATGGATTACAATCATGTCAACAAAGCTTGGTTTACAAGAAGCATCTGAAGATGATCAATTGTTGATTCATCAGTTATTGCGTATTATGGAAAATGAGCAACTTGATTATACAAATACATTTGTTTTCTTGACTTATCACAAATCGATGATGGACAAGTTGTGGTGTGAACCATGGGTTGCAAATGAGCCATTTCAAGCATGGTTTCAATTGTGGCAACAGCGCATAAAAAAAGAGCCATGGATAAAAGTATATGAACGAATGGTAAATTCAAATCCTAAAGTTATACCTAGAAATCACATAGTAGAACAAATTATTCAAGATTTTGAGACAAGCCAATCAAGTGAGTTATTGCTTCCTTTGTTGGATGCACTGTCAAACCCATTCAGTTATAACAACTCAATTTATTTAACAAAATTTCAAGCACATGCACCATCTAGTATGATAGATTATGTTACTTATTGTGGTACTTAACGAAGGCAACTTCGTTTTTTTTATAAACATAATCTATTTAACGTACCATGTGAGTATCTTTAAGACTTTCATCCAAATCGACATAGTAATTCGATTGATTGAGATCATCTAAATAAACAATGATGAGTTGATCTTTTAAAAAGGGTGAAGGGTTATACTTGAGTAAAGGGCTCTTAAACATTTGAGGGTTTGTTCCAGTTTCAGTCTTGCAATAAATGTAGGGAATTGGCACTCTGTTTCGTCGTATGATTGAATAACCGGTTTGTGTATAATATGCATAGACTTTACGACCATTTTCTTTTAAATCAATACGTCGTTTTTTTTGTTGATGATGTTTAATCAAAATGATCAAACCAAAGATGATAAAAAACATCGAAACGATAAACCACGCAAACCCCATCCACCTAAAAATTTGAACATCCTGCATTGTGCTTGGTTGTCTTATGCCATCAACAGTGTGTACAATATCATCGGGATTAAAGGGGAATAGCATTAGAAATAGAGATAATGAGAGGGTGAATAGACCAGAAATGAATAGGAGTATTCCAGCCCATTTAAATGAATAGACAATTGTTTTGTATTGTTTCATAAGGACTCCTTTTATTTAATCATTTAAAACTATATTTAGTATATCCTATTTTTTTAGGGATTGCTACATGTGAAACCTTATTATGTACATGACTACTATTTTACTAATTGTAAAGGTTTATTGATTTTTGATTGCTTTTGAATTGTTTTCTTGTCAATTTCTAGTCAATAACCTTAAATAGTACTTATTTCATTGACGAATATAATTTTATTGCATTATAATTTAAAAGAATTAAAGGAAACATGCATTTTTTCTAGAATGACTCTTGAGCAACATAAAATAAATGATGTTGCTTGAGACCAATGATGATTGATCAACTGGTTTCATAAATAAAAATGGGAGGTGACATTGATGGAACATTATCAACCAGTAGAACATCAAGAAACTGCTTTATGTTGGGGATGTGCAGCATGTGTAGCTTGCTTAGCCTGTGCGGGATGTCTTGCATGTATTATTCCAATCGCAGGACAGGCAGTTACAGCAACAGCCGCTGTTAAGGCCGTAACGGCTGCATCCGTTATTGCGAGTGGCGTTGGACGCGCTTAACAATTATGAAGTCAGTGGGGTAAGGCACACATGGTGTGTCTTATCGTCAAGAAAGAAGGTTAGTTATGATGAAAATCAAATTATCTAATGGGCACTGTTACCAAGTCGATCCTAATACAGGGCTAATTTTTCATGAATCGTTGCAACAAATAAATCGATACGATTTATATCCTGATCACGCTAGTCATAGAGCTGTTCAAACGCTAACAATAGATGATGTTAAGCAACATTTGATAAAAGAAGGTAATGGGTTCAATCAAATGATTCTTGAAATGACATCTATGTGTAATATGCGATGTCGATACTGTGTGTATTCAGATCATTATATGTATACAAAAGGGTATGAAAACACGAAAATGAGTTTTGAAGTTGCTAAAAAGAGTGTTGACTTTTACTTTAATCACTTTAAGGAAGTACATTATCGTAACCCATTAAAGAAGGCTGCAATTGGATTCTATGGTGGTGAGCCCTTACTAAATCTTGAGGTGCTAAAAAAAGTTGTTTTATACATTGAAAAAACATATGCACATTTATATGATGTCCAATACAATATAACGACAAATGGTTTGTTGTTAGTTGAGGAAGTCATTGACTTTTTAGTTCAATATGCATTTTCAATTACGATTAGTTTGGATGGTGATGCCTTTAATCATGATCGTAATCGTGTTGATTTGCTTGGTGAAAAAACGCATGCTCGGGTTATGAAGAATCTTCATTTATTGAAACATAAATACCCTGATTATCCAATGTTAGGCATAAGTGCTTGTTTTGATTTGAAAACAGACTTAGTCAAAATGGGGCAGTTCTTTGATAAAGAGAAGCTTTTTTTGAGTAAACTTGCACCAATTGATCAGCATGCAACTGATTATTATGAGCAGTTTAATCAAGATGATATCATTCATATGCAATCACAATTAAACACACTTAAACAACAGTTTAAGTATGAACTTGAGCACAATTTGTTGGACAAATCAAGTTTCATATACGCCTTTATTGGCATTATGTACGGTGAATTGTACATACACCCTGTTATGGCTGAAAAGAGACCTTGGTTTTTACCATCAACATCAGCATGTGTTCCAGGTGAAAAAATTTACGTTGATCATAACGGTAAAGTTCATATGTGTGAGAAAATAAACCCAAATCATGTCATTGGTCACGTCGACTATCCAACATTGGACTATGAACGCATTGTTGAAATTATCAAACAATACTTTTTAACTATTGAACAAAGAAACTGCAAATCTTGTCACACAAAGCGTTATTGCAACCTTTGTTATGCTCAAGTAGCCACAGATACTGGATTTGAAGTATGCGCTTCAAACTGTGCATTGCAACAAACTCAAACGATGGACTTGTTTAAAGAAAGCCTTGAACTTCTTGAACTAAATCCGATGTTATTGGAACAGGTTACTTTAGATTATTACAACAAAATTTATGAG
>CAZWEF010000071.1:0-8396 GCA_964632125.1 uncultured Erysipelotrichales bacterium | reverse complement strand
TGATTTAACCCCTTCTTCATACTTGTTCCTCCTGAAATGATAGTTTAAAGGTTTTAAAATCATTTGACACAACAATAGTCGTACAAATTTTAATGGTTGATAAGCCTTGATTCTTTGTTTTGTGTTGGTCTTTTAATGACTAATTTGTCTTACTTATTGTGAGCGTCATGTTGTCACCTTTTGTTCCACTCCCATTTAATGATGCTAATGCCCAACTATAAAGCAACCATGTAAATACAGCGAATCCTAGCGCTGCAATGATTTCGATTACGACATACATGAGTGGAGGTCTTATTGTTGTGAAGACATACATATAAAGCGGATAAACAGTCAAATAAACAAAAACTCGTAGACTTGATAGTAGCACAGCCCAAATTAAATGATTGACGCTTTTATCGTTGAGTCGATGCATTCTTAGGATGCCTAAAAACATATGTAAAAAGGTCAATGCTAACAGACTAGTCGTCAATAAAAGATCGAAATACGTGCCAAAAAGCATTGATGGTTTGGTCAATGTCATCTTGATTAATTGAAACATCGCCAATGTATTTGCATATAATAGATAACCAATTGGTAATAATTTAAATAATTTAGGTAAATTAAGTAGAAATGAAAAACAAAGGATAATCATAGACCATCCAAACCACTTATCATTTGAAGTCATTTGTTGATTATTGATGATTGCTTTAACAATATCCATATCTGTTAGTAAAAACGTTCCCCCTAAAACAATGCCTATTAATATTGATGTCTTGCTTGTTTCTTTCATTTTATACCCCTTTAATCTATTTGTTTAGATGTAACATGCAACCATATTAGGTTGTTTTAATATAAATATTGGCCTCATAAGGTCTTAGTTCATCATTTATTTGATCATAATTAGAATAAATTAATTGTTTATCTTTTATGTTTAATCGTCTTTTTAATGGATGATTGGATAAGTTACATTCAATAAAGAATACTTGATGATCATCTTTTCTTTGATACATGAAATAGTCTTTTTTCTTTTCATCATAAAATAACACATCACCATAGATCAATGCTCTATTGTTTTTTCTAAGTTCTATCAGTGTTTGATAACCATGCCAAATACTTTTTTTTGAATTCATTTGAGACGCAACATCGTAACCCTTAGATAAATCATACCCATTAATCCAAGGTATCCCACTTGAAAACCCTACACTCTCTTGATCCCATTTCATAGGTACACGTGTATGGTCACGACTACCTGAAAGTACTTTATTGAATGCATCCTGTTGATTCATGGTATTTAAGTATGTTTGATACATGTTTTTACTTTCAACATCTCTTAGTTCATCAATACTTGGAAATGATTGGTTAATGGCTCCTATTTCATCTCCTTGATAAATAAATGGTGTGCCTTTTAATGTTAATTGAATGACTGCAAGTAACAAAGCTACTTTGTCTCTTTGTTTTGGTGATTTTGTTATTTTAGAGATAAAACGAGGATTATCATGATTGTTATAAAAAAGTGCCATCCAACAATGATTCCCATAGTTTTTTGTCCAATCCATTAAATACGCTTTTAAGTCATTTAAGTCATAAACATAATCATCAAAACGAACATGTCCTGGTCCTTCTAAATGATCAAATGAAAAAAACATATCCAATGCTTCTTGGTCATCCCCCGTTAATAGTTTACCCATTTCCATCCCAATTCCAGGCATTTCTCCTACTGAAAAGGCATTATAAGGGATAAAGGCTTCTTTTTTTATTTGGGTTAAATACTCATATAAATGAGGTCCATAAACATAATGTTCAATACCAGTATAACCAATTAACTCTGCAATACTTTGATTACCATCAGGTAATCCTTTTGCTTTTGATATATAATTGATGACATCCATTCTAAAGCCATCAACCCCTTTATTTAACCACCATTTAATCATCTCAATGATGTCTTCTCTAAGTTGTTTATTTTCCCAATTTAAATCCATTTGTTTTGATGAAAATAAATGAAGTGCCCATGCATCAATTGAAGGCTCATAACGCCATGCAGGTCCACCAAAAAAAGAAGTCCAGTTGTTTGGTTTATCTTTTGATTGTTTAAATAGATAATAATCATGGTATTTTGAATGAACATCTTGAATGGCTTGTTTATACCAATGATGTTCATCAGATGTATGATTCACAACCAAATCCATGATCAGTTTCATGTCTCTTTTATGTACTTCACTTAGTAATAAATCAAAGTCTTCCATGGTTCCAAAAGTATCTAATATTTTAAAATAATCACGAATATCATAACCATTATCATCATTAGGAGAATCATAGATTGGTGATAACCACAAGGCAGTTACCCCAAGTGTTTTTAAATAATCAAGCTTTGATAAAATACCTTTAAGATCACCAATACCATCACCCGAGGCATCACAAAAGCTTCTTGGATATATTTGATAAAAGATAGCTTCTTTCCACCAAGTTTCATTGATTGTATCGGTTTGTTTAGGGATCCTTTGTTCCTGATTAACAAGCTTAATCAATGTTTCAAAGAAGCTTGCATCAAGTTTGTTTTTAACGAGTTTTTGAACAGTTTTTATTTTTAAATGAGACACAAAAGGATTGGTAATCAACGCTTTACTCACATTCATTTGCAGCAATACTTTATGTATTAAGTCTTTACCCATTGGGGTTTGATACAAGTCTTTGACACGACTGTTTGTTGTGATGTTATGCCCCTTCATGATTGTTTTTCCTTATTGGCTCTTAGTTTTAGCTCTTCTATGATTTGATCATACAAAGCTTTATCAATACGATATTTTGCACGATACACCAAATAACCAATCACAATACAAATGAGTGGGAATACAAGCATGGCAATTTTCATCATCATCAAGCCACCACTAGTTACATCTGCAGCAACTGTTGCATCTTTGATCCCAGATAAGATGATCACAACACCGACAACGCCACTGGCAATAGCACCACCTGCTTTATTGATAAATGGTTGGATTGAAAACGTGATGCTGTCATTTCGCTTACCTAGTTTCCAATGACCATACTCAACTGCGTCAGCTAAAAACATGAGCATAAGTAGTTGAATAAAAGCTTGTCCAACAAAGAGTAAGACACCTGCAATACCAATCAATAACATGGATTTATTCGGAGCAAAGAAAAAGACAATGTAGCCAATGACAACCAATATTGTGGCATATAAATAAAATGCTTTTCTTTCAATAAAACGACTAATGAGTGGAAAAATAATGAGTGCTATTAGTTGTGAAACACCTAAAATAAGGGCAAAGATTGAATACATACTTTCATTGCCATAGGCATATTTAAAGAAATAGATACCAAAGCTTGTGGTTGTCATATAGCCAATCATAAATAATGCAGTTGAGATGGCAGTGTATAACAATTGATCGTTTTTAAAAATCACATGTCCAAGTTCTTTTAACGATGTATGACTTGGTTTAATTTCTCTTTTTTCTTCTTTAACGCCAAATAAAGTAATGCATTGTCCAATCCATAGGATTGTGACAATAATTAGGGCAAACACAAAATAAGCTTTTTGAAGACTACCTAGTGTATTTGACAATGCTGTTGTGATTGGTACTATCCCAGCAACAACAAAGAATAGTCCAATGTTGGCACAAATTCGAGCAAAGGCACCAATGCGTTCACGTTCTTTTTGATCAAGGCTTAATGATGGTAACATTGACCAAAAGGCAATATCGTTGATGGTGAATGTGATGCCCCATAATACATATAGCAAGGCAAACAAAACAACAAAACCACCACCTGTAACACCAAAGTCAAAAAACAGCATCAGTGTCACAATACCTGAAAAGAAGGCCCCTATGGCAATCCATGGTTTAAACTTACCATATTTGGTATGAGTGTTATCAACAATTACCCCCATGATTGGGTCATTTAATGCATCAAAGATGCGTGCGAGTACCATAATAATGGTAACCCACCAAATAGTTGATGTGGGTAATTCAAGAACATCTGTTAGATAAAAAATCATGTACATGCTGACGATGGAATAAAGCATGTCTCTTCCAATAGTCCCAAGTCCAAATGCATAACGATTACGAATTGTGTTCATTTTTTGTTTCCTCTTTTTCTATAACATATAAGTTTGAACCAAAATCTCCCAATACCCTAATGGTCTTTTCATAACCAGTTCCCATGTATTGTTGATTCAAATGAATACCTTGTTTTAATACCTTCCCATCAGTGACATATGTTTCAACAGCGTCATCTAAACGATAACGTTTATTTATTTGACTAAGTAGAAAACCATTTGGATCTAAATCAATAGGTAATAAGTGTTTCACAAGTTCACCAAATTGTTTGATATAAAGCCTTTGCGGCTTTGTTGTGACTTTGTAATCAGTGTCTTCATCTAACCCAATGACCTTTAACATGTCATGGGATTCACTTGCCAAAGTCAATGTTTGATAAAAACCAACAATGGCTTGATGCTTATCATGACCTACAACTTGCCATTGTTTTTTATTGTCTTTAATATGGTCAATTCTTGAGAATGTGCCGTATTGAAGCAACATACGATGTTCTTTATAAAATTTAATTTGATCTTGGATTTCTTCTTTTTCTAACTTAGGGACATGCTTAAGATCCAATTCATAACCAAGTAATCCAAAAGCTGCAACGTTAAAGCGCGTTGATAATGGTGTTTTTCTAAGTGTTTGTTGATGAGTTGAACAAGAAACATGTGCACCTATTGAAGACAATGGATACAAATAACTTAACCCATTTTGAATGCGTAAACGTTCAATTGGATCGGTATTATCCGATGCCCAAATTTGAGGAGAAAAACAAAGCATGCCTAAATCAAAACGATTGCCACCACTTGAACATGTTTCAAGTAAAATATGTGGTCTTGGTATAAAGACACGCTCAAATATCTTATACAGGCTCAAGATATAAGTATGGAAAAACATCCCTTGATGTTCTAATGATTGGCTAAAGAACTCACTGATGTGACGATTCATGTCCCATTTAACATATGAGATTGGCGCATCATCAAGGAGTGAACAAAGCGACTCAACAATATAGTCTTGGACTTCTTGTAAACAAAGATTGAGGACCAATTGGTGACGACCAAGTGTTGATGATTTATGAGGCACAGTTAATGCATATTCAGGATGCGCACGATACAAGTCACTATCAACATTAACCATTTCTGGTTCCACCCATATACCAAATTTCATTCCCATTTTTTCAATCTTTTTGGCAAATGGTTTAAGCCCATTTGGGAATTTTTTACGATTAACACGATAATCGCCTAATCCTGATTGATCACTATTACGACTTGAGAACCAACCATCATCAAGGACAAACAATTCAATACCAAGTGCCGCAGCTTGAGTGGCTAAATGTTTGAGTTTTTTTTGATTGTAATCAAAAAAATGTGCTTCCCAGTTATTAAGTAAAACAGGGCGTGGTTGTAACTTATAGTCACCTCTCACAATGTGATGATTAACAAAGTCATGCATATGATGTGATAGCCCATTAAAGCCATCCTCACTAAAGCTCATCACAACTTCAGGTGTTTCAAAGCATGCGCCTTGTTTTAAAGGCCATTCAAAGCAATGATCATTGATCCCAATCAAAATGCGCAATAGCTCATGGTTATCTCGTTCGACAATCGATGCGTGATTACCGCTATAGACAATATTAAAGCCATAAACCCAACCACAATCTTGCGTCGCATCGTGACTTGAAATGAGAAAACCGGGATTATGTTTATTTGAACTTGCACCAGTTAATGATGATAAAACATGGATGCCAGGTGTTATGGTACTTGTCGTTTGTTGCATTTCTTTGATCCATCCACCATCAAATGTTGTTAGTTTGAATCCTTGGTTGGGTAAATCAAGCATCATACTCATCGCACGATTGATAATCATTGGTTCAATATTTTGATTGGTGATGCTAACCCTTCTTGTGATTACATCAACTTGTTCAAATACAGTGTAATACATATCTAGTAAAACATTGTTTGATTGATCTTTTAAATGTAAAATAAGTGTTTGTCCTTCTCCATATGCACAAGGCAAGGTGGACATGGGTACAATCTCATCAATTAAATCATAACCAACGTATATAAAATCATGAACGTAACTTTGATCTGGCATCACGCAGATTAATGGACTATAGCGATAATCCCCTCTGCCAACGCCTGACCATTCAAGTAACACATGATCTAAACTATAAAACGGATCTGCTTCATTGTAGACAACCGTTGAGCCAATCATCGCATTGCGTTTTAATCTTAAAACATATACTTGTTTTTGAGGTTTAATGCTTGGTCAATAATATAGATGTTCTACATGTCCATAAGGTGTTATATTAAGGACATAAGTTGTTTGATTCGTGTTTAAATAAAATACATCATCACGCACAATTATCATGTTGATCCCCTTTTCTTTCATATCATGATGCCTTTATTTATTAGCTAAATCATGATTTTAATACAATCAATAGACTATTTATCCTATTGTTTTAATCACCTATATTGTAACCTATATAAGGTTGTTAAATCAATCTAATTGTCAATTAGTGACGCTAACTTGCTTGTCATATTTTTGTATAAAGTCACCTATTTAAAAAAGGTAAATGACACATTTCTGACAAACTTGTCGTGTATGATTTATTTTAAGTAGGGGGTATTATATGAAACCAAAGACATATGTGTTGGTCTTATTGGTTGTTGTTCTATTTTGTGGTTTGTTTTTGTTATCAAAGAATCTATTAAAAAAGGAAAACCAAGTCATTCAATCTGAACCAACCATACCAACAATAACACAAGATGCGCCTATCACAACATTAGATATGAACAATCTAACAAGTCAATTGAATCAATTAGTCCTCGATTCTTTTAGTGAACAGGAGCGTCAAAGTATATCATTTTCATTATACATTCCAAGCTTCGACTATGCATTTGATGACAACGATACACTTGAGTTTTTCAATGCATCGATCATTAAAGTACCCCTCAATATGTATATATACGAGCTTGCAGCAAATGATCCATCCATCCTAACAAAAGAAATACAATATTTGTTACATCATTATGAAGATGGCACAGGTGTGATGCAAAATGTTGAGCTTGGTACATTTTTTGATGTTCAAACATTGTTGAACTATAGCATTGTTTATTCAGATAATATTGCCACCAATATGTTATTTGATGCTTTTATCGACAATATCTTTATTTGTGATGAATTGGTTCCCTATTATGGTGAAGCAAACTACCAAGATTGGGTTTCTACTTCTAAAAACAAAATGCAAGCACTTCGCTATTTATACGCACACCAACAAGTGTTTTCTACATTAATTGATGATATGACATCAACCATCTTTAAAAATCGTATTCCTAATGACTTACCTAAAACCCTCAAAGTCGCCAATAAAACAGGTGATATGTATGCAAGTATTCACGACTTAGCCATTGTTTTTGATCCGAATGGTTATGACTACTTACTCACAATCTCATTTGATGCTATTGAAGATGGGGACAATCGAATGGCACTGTTATCATCAAATATCTACAACTTGATTCAATCAGCAATCTCATTTCATGAATGAGTAGATAATGACTTGTTTTTTTCTATCAAAAAAGGTTGATTTGAAATAATCAACCCTAATGATTAAGATACTTGTTTTTTTGTTTTAAGCAAAGATAGCACACCTAAAAATGACATCAATATACCAGTATATGGGACTAAATTAACCATACCTGTATCCGGTAAATCTTTTTTCTTTTCAACCCACTTTGCGTACAACGTAATGTTTTGCGTTTCTGTAAGTGTAAACGCCGCTTGGTCTTGAAAAACGACATCTCCTGTTTGAGTCAAAGCCCAACCTGCAAATGTATAGCCATCTTTAGTAAAAGTATTTTTATACAAAGGTTTACTTTCTTCATATTGATACGGTTGTACATTCATTGACCCAATGCCACCATTGGCATCGAATGTCACTGCATACTCATTGACTTGCCATATACCATAAAGTGTCATATCATGTGCTGGCATGGTCATGCGATCAAATTGCCACATGTCACCTGTTTTATCTGCCTTAGTATTCCAACCTAAGAAGGTATAACCATTGTTGATTGGATTATTTGGTTGCACACCAAATTGATTGACATACAAGATTTGATTTGGCACTTCATTTGGTTGTTTGCTTTGTGCATCAAATGATAGTGTGTATGGTACTGCTTCCCATTTTGCATACAAGATGATATTTTGTGTCTCTATATACGATAAATTTGCTTCATCTTGATAGACAACATCGCCATCTTTCACTTTTGTCCAACCAACAAATTGATAACCCTCTTTTGTATACATATTTTTATACAAAGGTTTACTTTCTTCATATTGATACGGTTGTACATTCATTGA
>CAZWEF010000070.1:0-8409 GCA_964632125.1 uncultured Erysipelotrichales bacterium | reverse complement strand
AGGGTTGTAACCCCTTTCTTTTTTTATATACAAATACACCAATCTATGATAAAATAAACAAAAAGGAGGGACTCATTGATACATTATTCATTTTTTAATCATCATTTCAGCATTTATCTTACTAGGATATTTTATTAAGGTTGATGATTTTATCAACACACCTTGAGTCCTGAGCTATTTAAACAAACAAAAACGGTGTCTATAAAGACAACCAAAAAGTATTATAAGTTATGGGTTTACGTATATCATTAAACACCATTTATCTTTTAAATGAAGGTACAACATGATGCATATGCGTTAAACAATCTGACTTTAAATTAGATGAATCATTTAATACCTGACGTACTTTTTAACAAAACGGTCATGTTTACTTTAATCAACTACAAGGATAGACCCAATCAAATAGATTCATAGTTTTTAAGATACAAACAAAATAGATGCTACATGAAACTGGATGATAAAAAAGGAGGCTGGGGGATTCATGTCAACTCAAATCATAGATCCATTAACAAATACATGTAATCAAGACATGATTAGACTTGTCACAACAACTGACTTAAGTCGTGTTGCTGAAATACTCGTATTTACTAAAAGAATGACTTATCGTCATTTATTTAATAATGATCATGCATCGTTTAATCAACTTCAAGTTGTTTCTTTGTATGAAACATTAAAACATACAAAACAAGATTATTTATATGTTTATGATGATGGTATCATCAAAGGTATGCTTCGCTTAATGCCTTATAATGATTATTTAGAGATAAAAGAATTGTATGTTGATTCTTTCTTTCAACATCAAGGTATTGGTAAACAACTGATTTTGTTTGCTAAAAAAGTAGCAACTCAATTAAATAAAAATAAATTAACATTGTCAGTACTTGAAAAAAACCATCACGCTTGTGTTTTTTATGCATCCCAAGGGTTTATTAGAGGCCAATGTTACATTGATCAAGAGACGCAACAAAATCATCTTCAATATTGGTTTAAATTTGATTCACAATCAATATAGTTAGTGTTATACTGATAAAAAGGAGGCTTGTATGAAGAAGCTTATAATCGGATTCGTGTTAGCAACTTTATTACTAACAGGATGTAGTCAAACCAAAAAAGAAGAAAAAAAAGATGAAGAGGTAAAAGAAGAAGTAAAAGAAGAAGTAAAAGAACCAATAACAGCGTATACTGTTCAAGCAAGTACTTGGGATTTAGCGTTAAATGAAGTTGACACATCAAGTCTTAGTAATCAAGGTAATTTGTATCATTTACAACGTTTTGTTGATCAGTCACTGTCTTTTGAATTAGGACAAACATCGTGTTCACAATGTGGTGATGCTGGAGAAGTGACTGGTTTTATGAGTTTCAATACGCAAACCAAAGCAATTCAGTCAGAAACCAAAACAGCTAATAACATTGAAGGACTACCTTTTAATGGTGGTGTACTTCAAATAGAATGGGGTAATCCGTACGATGTTCGAGATTACAAATTTGTTTTTCACAACAAAGATGGTATAACTGATTTAATTACCATCAATCAAACGTATGATTCGATTGATTTTTTTGTAACAGATTCATTTATTTATGTTGGGCGTAATCATCGTCCGTCTTTCAATACACCAATAGAATCAGAGTCAGTGTCTAAATACGATAAAGAAGGTAAACTGATTAGTGAGACAGATGTGCCTTTGGTATTTGGTACATACAATAATTTGAACTTAAATACTTGGTATGTATTTAATGATGACGTTAAAACAACGCAATTGCCTGAAAACTGTATGGTAGATTGGAATAGTCCAAGCTTTGGTGATTTTCCATATGTGTTGATTTCATGTTCTGAATATAGCAGCATCCCTAAAATAAAAGCCATCATTAAAGAAACTGGCGAGATCATTTCTTTTCAACCTGATTCAATGTCTGAACATCAAGTAATGTCAACACATTTAATTGATGATAGAAATATGTTGATTGTTTCAGTAAAAGATCCAAATCTAGGTATGGAAGTTCAATATGAACATTTGGATCCTAATTCCTTCATGTTTGGTATTTATGATTTAAAGGAAAAGCGATATGTACCAATTACAGATGATCAAAACAAAACATTGGCAAGTTTCTTTTCTTATGGTGGGAAATCTGTTAGCCAACCACAAAAAATAAAAAGTCCAATCTTAGTTAATAGTAAAGGTAGTCTCCTCCATATTTTGATTGAAGATGATTTGATTAAGATGAAAACAGCTAATGCTCAAATTGAAGGGTTTTCTATCAAACAGTCATTGTTTGACAATGATCATCTTGCACTTAGTTATTTATCTCATAGTTATGGAGAAGCACCAACATCTAAATTGTTCTATGCAGAAGTTAAATAGTTGTCTCTAAGCATATGCATTGCATTAAATATTGTTTATGCTATGATATACTTATTAAATAAAAAGGAGATAGATTATGACAAAGAAAATTGTAGTAGCATTAGGTCTTGCAGTTGCATTAACATTAACAGGATGTTCTTCTAGTTCATCGTCAAAAGACAATACAACAACTGAAACATCTAAATCATTTACAGTTGCTGAATTGGCAAAATTTGATGGACAAAATGGCAATAAAGCGTATGTTGCAGTTGATGGCATTGTCTATGATGTGACAGATGTAGAGGCTTGGAAAGGTGGCGAACACCAAGGCAATAAAGCAGGACAAGATTTAACTGAAGCCATTAAAAAAGCGCCACATGGTGTTGATCCATTAGAAGGTGCTAAAGAAGTTGGTAAATTAACAAAGTAGGGAAACCTACTTTTTTTTATATCTTTGAATGTGCTTTCATGTTATAATAAAAGTAATACAAGAGGGGGTATGTAGAATGAAAAGAGCTTTCATGTTTATGGTATTGTTTGCAGTAATTTTGGTTGGCTGTTCAAGTCAACAAAAGAAGGAAGAAGAGAGTAACCAAGAACAAAAGCCTGTGGTTGAACAATTTTCACTCAAAGTAGAAGAGACAAAACTAAGTCTTAGTGAAATTGATACATCGGCGATTATGGGGGTTGGAGAAGACTTCATTGCCAATCGTTTTATAGACGATAAATTATATGTAGATATTAGACAAGGAGGTTGTGGGTTCTGTACATATTTAGGAGAACAAGTAACTTATAAAATGTATGACATGACAAGTAAAACATTTAGCGATGTGACACGCAATACAGCCAATAGTACAGGTATTCCTTTTAAAAATGGACTCATTCAAATTGAAAAATTTGGTGATACTGGACCAGGAACGACAATTATAAGATATCTTGATGATCTTGGCTTACATACTATTGAAGTGCCAACGATTGATACCTTTCCATATATTGGCATCATCTATGTAGGCGATGATGCTATTTATTTAACCTTGCTACATGAGAGTTTTGATGAATTATCACCAAGCAAAGTCATTAAAATAGATGAAACAGGTACATTGTTAGAAACATATGATGTTCCTGCTGATACAGATACAGTACGTACAATCTGGTATTTGGTACAAGGTGTTCCGACTACTTTTGAAATACCAGTTAATTGCTCTGTTTCAAGAAGTGACGTAAATGGCTTAACACAAGATCAAGCAATTGCGATTTGTAATGAAAATAATCAGACTGTGATAAAAGGATTTGATTTTAAAACAGGTACTTTCTTTGATTTCATACCTGGTTTTTCAGATGAACAAGTGATTAAAGTACAACGCTTGAATCAACAGTATCTTTTAATTGCTAGTGGCGCCAAAGATTCAACTGAACTTAATCCTGAACCAAGTCGATATGGTTTATTTGATGTTCAATCATTTCGATACATACCTATTAATGGGGATTTGGATGATTTAACCAAACTATTAAATTTGTTTAATGACAATTCATTTTATATAAATGTTAATCGTTTTATTTTTGAAAGTCCAATCATTTATATGTATGATGACAGTGTTAATCAACAGATCTTATCTTTAAAAATTGAAAATGATTCAATCATTTTAACCCAACAAACATATGATAAACCCACCCAAAACGGATTATGGTTTGTCTTGTATGAAAACAACCAGTTCTTCTTTAGTGTAAAAGAGGTAGCTGATGATTATCAATCATCTACTTCAATCATCTACGAAGCAAAGTAATTTAAACAATTGATTAGAAATTATGGGTATATTGTGGTACAATCTATGTATGAACAAACCAATATTTAAGAATGGAGAATTTATGAACATACAAATGATTAAAAAAGAAGTGGTCATAACGCCACTTAATAAAAAAAGAACCATAACCATTTACTTACCCATTGATTACCATCAATCAACGAAACATTATCCAGTGATGTATATGCATGATGGACAAAACTTATTTGATGATAGTCGTCGTGATGATCAACACACTTGGGGAATAAGTCGTTTAGTGAATCAAGTGGGGACACCACAACTTATTGTTGTGGGAATCGATCATGGGGAAGATGATCGCATTCAAGAATATGCACCATTTAAACCAAGTGATGTTGCGATTGAATTTTTGCAAAAAGGTTTGTTTAAAAGTGATTTTCCAATTGAAGGACCATGTTACATCGAGTGGCTTGTTGAAACACTAAAACCAATGATTGATGCAACATATAGAACATCTCCTATATCAGCGGATACCTACTTAGTTGGAAGTAGTATGGGTGGGTTAATATCGCTTTATGGTGGACTTAAAAACCCACAAGTGTTTGGAGCCATTGGGGTTTTATCACCATCCATTTGGTTTTGTCGTACTGCTATCATGAACTTCGTCAAACATCGTCATTATGATGGTAAAATCTTTTTATCTGTTGGCATGGCAGAGGCTGGTATTGCAACTTCAGGACACTATTTAAAAGATGTTGAAGATATGGCATGCATTTTAAATGAGCGTGGTATTTCAGTTCAAACTCAATATGTTAAAAATGGGAAACACAATGAACAATCGTGGCAACAACTTGTGCCAAGCTTGTTACAATATTTTTATAAAAGCGAATGAGTTCGCTTTTTTTGATAAGTTAATCAAACAAACATGACATCCTGTTGTCATCTTGGTTGTGTTATGATATGAATGGAGGTGACGTATGTTACTAAAAATGGTAGGCATTATTGTTAGTGATATGGATGCATCCATATTATTTTATGAAACATTAGGATTTAAGGCTGATAGAAGTTATGGCAATGATTATGTCGAGCTATCTCACAATCATGTAACACTATCTTTAAACACAAAAAAAATGGTAACGGATGTTTATGGCTTTGAACCTCAACTAATTGGTCAACGCATAGAACTGGCATTTGAACTGACATCAAACAAACACTTAGATCAAATGAGTGACTTACTCTTATCAAAAGGATACAAACTCCTTAAAACCCCATGGCTTGCTTTTTGGGGGCAGTATTATGCCATTGTGCTTGACCCTGATGAAAACTTAATCAGTCTTTTTGTGAACCAATGAATCAACGATTTTGGATTGGTGTTGCAAGTAAGGAACACGTTTTAATTGGTGTAAAGGGTGGCTTTTGTCAATTGAATCATGGTAAAAGAAGTGGTCTTGATCGCATGAAGAAAGGAGACTATATTATTTATTATAGCCCAAAACAAATGTTTGAAGATAAAACACCGTATCAAAAATTCGTAGCAGTCGGCAAAATTAAATCAGACACTTATCAAGTAAAGATGTCTGAAACATTTCATCCTTTTAGAAAAGATGTGTTATACTTAAAACAAGTACAAGATATCCCCATTCAGAGCATTAAATGTGATGAAATGACTGCAATTAAACCATTACTTAGATTTGGCCATGTTGAAATATCTAAAACATTATTCATGATGATTGTGCATCAACTAACAAAAGGAGCGACTGCGTATGAAACGATTTGACAACAAACAAGTTGAAATGACTTTTTTAAATTATCAAAAGAAACAATAAGTCTATTTATATCAATTAAGAGAACTGATTTTTGAGGTTGCAACAAAGTTAGACCCACCAGAAGACATAGTTGAGTCACTTAAATGGGGACAACCGAGTTATCATACACAATCAAAGCATGGTACACCCATAAGAATTGATCAATTTAAAAATGATGTTGCACTATTTTTTCATTGTCAAACAGCTTTAATTGCTTCTATTAAACAAGTTTTTCCTAGTCTTTTGTATGAAAAAAATCGTGCCATAATCCTTAGTCTTGAAAAACCATTGCCAATTGATGAACTTGAATACTGTATTGCAGAAGCACTTTTATATCATAAAAAATAGTTAGGGAAACTAGCTATTAGTATAATCAAGCTTGTATAATGCTTATGTAAAAAAAGACCATCATTTATTTGAAGGTCTTTTTTAAATGTTTTATTTAACTACGTCGTATCCAATCTCATCAATTTCTTTTGCGAGTGTATCGTAACTAATTTTTGAATCGTGATCAACAGTCACTGTTTTGTTTTCTAAACTCACTTCAACATGATTCACACCATCAATTGCTGATAAACCTTCAGTAATTGATTTAACACAATGTTGACAATTCATACCTGATACATTTAAAGTTGTTTTTTCCATTTTTCTTTTCTCCTTTGTATTTAAGCTTTAAATCTTCTTAATCGTAATGCATTTGTTAATACAGATACTGAACTTAGTGACATAGCAGCTGCTGCATACACAGGGTTCAGTAATGGGCCACCTACTAAATATAATACACCAGCCGCAATTGGAATACCAGCGACATTATAGGCAAAGGCCCAAAATAAGTTTTGTTTGATGTTTCTAATGGTTGCTTTTGATAACTTGATGGCAGTTGGAACATCATTTAAATCACTATGCATTAAGACAATGTCAGCTGATTCAATGGCAACATCTGTACCTGAACCAATTGCAATCCCAACATCAGCAGTTGCAAGGGCAGGGGCATCGTTGATACCATCACCAACCATGGCAACTATTTTACCTTCTTTTTGTAAGGCTTGTACTTCATTTGACTTATCTTTTGGTAATACTTCTGCTAGTACTCTTGTAATACCAACTTGATTGGCAATAGCTTGGGCTGTTTTTTTATTGTCACCAGTAATCATAACAACTTCAATGTTCATATCCTTCAATGTTTGAATTGCTTTAGCACTACTTGGTTTTACTGTATCAGCAACAGCAATCATACCAGCTAGTTGTTGGTCAATCACGATATACATTGGTGTTTTTCCTTGGCTTGCTAGATTGTTTGCTTGATCTTTTAAAGGACTTGCATCAACATTGATTTCAAGCATCAGTTTTTCATTACCAGCAATCAATACTCGGTTATTTAATGTTGCTTGAATGCCTCGACCTGTAAGTGACTCAAATGAACTTGGTTGAATAAACTCAAGTTGTTTTGCTTCAGCTTCTTTTACAATGGCTTCACCTAAAGGATGTTCTGACCCTTTTTCTGCAGATGCAATCATTTGTAAGACATCATCTTTACTAAAATCACCAAGTGTGATTAAATCAGTGACAACAGGTTTACCTTCAGTAATCGTACCTGTTTTATCAAAAACAATCGTGTTAATTTTATGCGTTGTTTCGAGTGCTTCACCTCCTTTAATAAGGATACCATTTTCTGCACCTTTACCAGTACCAACCATAATAGCAGTTGGTGTTGCAAGACCCAAAGCACATGGACATGCAATGACAAGCACTGCAATGAAGATTTTAAGTGAGAAAACAAGGT
The DNA here is from genome assembly GCA_964632125.1 of uncultured Erysipelotrichales bacterium. Classification (GTDB taxonomy): domain Bacteria; phylum Bacillota_I; class Bacilli_A; order Erysipelotrichales; family CAZWEF01; genus CAZWEF01. The sequence goes on along the minus strand of CAZWEF010000070.1, from coordinate 722 downwards.
CTTGACCACTTAAAAACCAAGCAAGTGCTGCAACAACTGCAATGGCCATAACAATAGGTACGAAATAACTTGAAACGATGTCTGCCATTAATGCAATAGGGGCTTTAGACCCTTGGGCATCTTCAACAAGTTTGACAATTTGAGCAAGTGCAGTATCAGCACCAACTTTGGTTGCTTTAAACTGAATCAAACCATTTTTATTGATACTTGCTCCATAAACACCATCTCCAATTTGCTTATTAACTGGTAAGCTTTCACCTGTTAACATCGATTCATCAATGGTTGTTTCACCATACGTAATCACACCATCAACTGGAATCTTAGAACCAGGTTTAACCACAATGATATCACCCACAAGCACATCATCAATTTGTTTTTCAACTTCTTGTCCATTAACAAGAACAATCGCAGTTTTAGGTGCAAGACCCATGAGTTTTTTAATCGCATCTGATGTTTTACCTTTTGAACGCGCTTCAAGTAATTTACCTAATAGAATTAATGTAATGATAATCCCTGCGGATTCAAAATATAAACCATGCATTGCAGCATGCAAAGCATGCTCTGCAGTTCCTGTAAAGATGATCCAAGTCGAATATAAACTATAAGCAAGAGCTGCTGAAGTTCCAATAGCAATTAAACTATCCATATTTGGACTTCTTAACCACAACGCCCTAAATCCAACCTTATAGAAACGATTACCTGCAATGATGATTGGGGTCACT
>CAZWEF010000069.1:0-8450 GCA_964632125.1 uncultured Erysipelotrichales bacterium | reverse complement strand
GAGAAGTTGATGATTTTACGAACTTCTTCCACCCACTAAATTGACAAAGAACCATTTTAAAAAGGGCTATTGCCCTTTTTTAAGTTTGATAAATAAAATTTGATGTTATCTTTCGGCAGATAGCCCCTTCCAAGACTCCCAACCATTAACCGCATAACCTGTACAAAGTGAACCAGCGAAACTTGGTGAGTTGCAAACCAAATCACTTAATAACTTAACAACACCATTTTCGTCTTTTATTGTTTGCCCAGTTTCTTCTAGTTCATTAAATTTTTTATGAAACCTCTTATAAAAACGTCCACCATCACTCCAGTTTTTCGCTTCCTCTTGTGGCATTTTTATAACTGATCCTGCTTTAAGTACAAATTTCCCATCATACAAATATAATGAAGCTTCAATTCCATTACTAGCTTGAAATGACTTTTCTTTTGATTGTACCTGGTTATCCATAAAATCTGTGTTCAAATCAATACCATTTGCCTCTAATAAAAACTCTATTTGTGACGCATAGCTCATGATTGTAGGCTTAGTAAAATACTCATCAATATTTGGCTCTTTGTTTCTTTCTTGACTATTATCAAGGGAAAACACTGTCTTCTTAAATAAATTGATGAAATACCACTCCAAATAATCGATACACGTCTTATCAAACTGGTTGTTGTCTGTTACAAACATAATACAGTAGTTCCAAAATGTTTTGCTTTCTAGATGATTTTTAACTCTTTTAATGCCATTCTCACTTTGACCAACATAAACAAAAGGTTCTTCTTTATTATCTTCAAATAGAAAATATACTGAATAATTATTAACATAATCTAGTTTCTCAACATCTTTTATATTACTTTTAGTGAAATAGAAACCTCTTATTTGACTTGTTAAATCTTGAAACACCTTCAATGATCCTGCTTTAGAAAAGACTGGGTATGAAAAGTTTACTGTTTTTGATTTCTCCATGTTATTTCTCCATTATCGATTATTTTAACATAAGATTAGACTTAGTATAAAGATATGTATAATTCTTTAAAAACAACTATACAAACATCTTTGATAGCATACTCACTTTAAGCTTTTTATATTTTTCTAAGTATTGTTGATGAAGAGCGATAGTGTCATCAAGGGTCTTGAAGAACTGACCGATTTTGGCTTGTTCTAAATATTGTGGAAGTTCAATAGTTAGTTTTTCTACTGACGAATAATTTACATATATTTGAGTTCCACCTTGTACTATTTTTTTGATTTTTTCTCGGAATGGACCATTCATTGAAACGTAAGCAAATTGAGGGTCAAACTTTTCATTTGGCGAAATTATCTCCGTTCTTTGGTTAACAACATATTCATCATCAGTTTTAATCAATAAACATCGCCCAATTATTTCTCCAGTAGATGTTTTGTCATTCAGAACCATAGTTAATTCGTTTGCATTTACAACTCTTTTGTCAGTAACCTCGTTTGATACTGCACGCAGATTTTGCTCAACATATTCACTATTCACACCATAACTACCTATAGAGATCACTTTGTATTTTCCATCCACAGAAAAATACTTTTCAATTGCTGTTCCTCCTCTATGGGTCGATATATCCCCCAACCTACACTGCACCCAATTATCAGTAAATCCTGCAAATCTAACGTCTGGAATAACATTTCCATCTTTCGGAAAAATTTTAGTCAACATCACTTTCTTGTAATTACTTAATGCATCTAACTTACGTTGATGAAGAGCGATAGTGTCATCAAGGGTCTTGAAGAACTGGCCGATTTTTACTTGTTCATTACATGGGGGTAATGATAAATCAATATTCTTTAAATCTGAAGAATTAACATGCACAACAGATTTACCTTGTGCTCTTTTTGATATTTCTTTCTTTACTCTTCCTGTTGAAAGTTGCAGTGCTAAGAAAACCGAATCATACTTACCCCTTGGTTTAGCTATATTTAAATCACCACCAATTATGATACCTTCTGTTAAGATTGCGGATGCAATTGCGATATCGATTGCGGATTCACCTGATGATGGTATTATCACTTCATTCCCTTGACTTATTACACTTCCTTCTTCAAGTTTCGCATAAGTCTCTACGTTTGAAATAGCAAGCTCATAGTTTGTGTACATCCTACCATAAAGAATAATCGGTGTTCCATTTTCTAAAATATCCTTCTTTGAATAGCCTCGTCCTTTAGAAAAATCAGCTATTTCCCCCAACTTACACTGCACCCAATCATCAGTAAACCCACTAAATCTAATTCTTGGTTGCTTACTCATGATTATTTACTCCTTTAATCTTATTGATGAAGTACTTAAGTTCATCATCATCTTCTTTATTAGTTCCAACAAGTTTGTCTAACATACTAAATAGATTGTTAGTTGATTCATTGATTTTTAAATCAATGTCAACTAATTCATCAACAATTTGAGATAATGGGATAGTTTCTTCTTCTTCAAATGTATCAACATAACGAGGGATGTTTAAGTTATAATCGTTTTGTTTGATTTCATCAATTGATGCAACATAACTGTATTTATCAATTGTTTTTCTATTGGTGTATGCATCCATGATTTTATCAATATGACGATCATCTAAGATATTTTGATTCTTTCCTTTATCAAAATCATTTGATGCATCAATGAATAACACATCTTTAGTTTGTCTAGCTTTATTACCCTTAAACACAAGAATAACTGTTGGGATACTTGTTCCATAAAATAGATTAGAAGGTAAACCAATTACTGTATCAAGTTTATTTTCATCAATAAGTACTTGTCTTATTTTACCTTCAGATGCACCTCTAAATAAAACACCATGAGGAAGTACAATAGCCATTGTCCCTGTGTCTTCTAAATGATAGAGTGCATGTTGAATGAATGCATAATCTGCTTTTGACTTTGGTGCAAGACCTGCTTTAAAGCGTGGATCTTTATCTTTATCAGCACTCCAAGTTTGTGAGTATGGTGGATTTGCAACAACAGCGTCAAATTTTCTTGGCGCTTCAATGTTATCTTTTGTTATGATAGGCCAATCTTCTTCTAATGTGTCAGCTCTTTTTAGTTCCATGTTTCGATAATTGACACCATGCATCATTAAGTTCATTCTTGCTAAGTTGTATGTCGTTGTATTGAGTTCTTGTCCACAAAACATCACTTGTGATAAGTCTTCATGATGAGGTAATTCTTTATGAACAGTTAAAAGTAGTGAACCAGATCCCATCGTTGGGTCATATACTCTAAATTGTTGTCCTCTTTCAATTACGACATCATGTGTGACAACTTTTGCTAGGATACGGCTTACTTGATGAGGAGTATAGAATTCGCCTCCTTTTTTACCTGCACTTGCTGCAAATTGCCCAATGAGGTATTCATACACATCTCCTAATATATCTCTTCCTGTTTCATCTTTAAATTCAAATTCATTGATCATTAAAACTATATCAAACAATGCCTTTGCTCTTGCATTACTATCATTACCTAGTCTTGTATCACCTAAATTAACATCTGCAAAGATTCTTGAAAAATCATCTATAGAAACAGGGTTTCGTTTAACATTAGCATCAAATCGATCAAACAAATCTTGAAAATCACTTGCTTTTATTTGATGATTGCTTATTTTATTTACTAACGCTTCCCAAGTATATTCAGGATCAATTGCATAGCCTAAAGCTGAAGCTATTTCTGAGATATATTCTTCAAGTTCCTCTAAATCATTGATTTGATAATACTCTTCTAAATGACTCTTTAATAAATACTCATGTTGATGTGCAGATAAATAACGATAAAACATAAATGGTAATATGTAATTCTTGTATTCACTTGCATCCATTGTTCCTCTAAGTTTATTGGCCATTTCCCATAACTTAGATGTCATTTCTTTTTGACTCATCATTCATTCCCCTTTATATCATCAGCTAGTTTTTGTACTGCTATTCTTAGTTGTTTTCGATATTGAATCCAACTGAGTTGACTAATATCTTCTTGTGCTAATGTTTTGTAATCATCTCTTGTTTTATCAATTAATTCAGTTAAATGAATTAAATCATCTTCTCCAATACGATGGTTTTTAATCATTAATTCAAATTCATCAAATTGAATTGATTTATTTAATCCCCATTGATACATAAAATCATGGATCCTTTTAGTCGTTGATATCTTTAATGATTGTTCCATTGCTTCATTGATTACTTGAATACTGTTTGATACTGGATAATCATCAAATTTATAATCTCCTGTATAAACAAGATCAATGAATTGTTTGTATTTACCATGTTCAATATCACTCTTTGTTTTAGCAATCTCAGTCATGATCAATGTTTTTAATGAAGTTGCTAAATCAATGTCTTTTTCATAAACAGCATTGGCCATTTTACTAATCAGTTCAACTAAATAATCATAGTTAATTTGTATTTCTTTAACATGTGTCATGTCTAAATCAATCGATGAAATATCAACTTTATTTCTAATAGCAATTTGTTCTTTTACATCTCTGGCAATTTGTGTTGTAAGTCGTTCAACATCCTCAAATCTCATATTAACTGATTCATAGAAATCATCAGGGTTAGATGGAAACCCAATGTTTGTTTTTTCATCAAATGGACATTGTTTCAGTTTATTTAAGATGGCGTTGTATGCTCTGAGTTTGTTGTGTAATTGTTCTTGATCTCGTTCACTAGGTGGTACTTGCATAAAACCATTGGTTAAGTCTCTTAGTGTTTCAACAACGCTTTTCATATCGATTAAAAGCTCATTATAAGGCTTTGCAATAATACCTGCTTCAATATTCCCTTTAATGAGTTCATCTAGTGATTGTTGTTCAATGGCTGAATCTCGATTGGAATAAATAGTAAATGCTTTATTCATTTCTTCTTCATTTTGAATCGGCCAACGATAGTTCACTATATTACCCCAAGGTTTATCACCATTATGAACACGGTTGGTTCTTGAATAGGCTTGAATGAGGTTTGCATTTTTAAGTGTTCGGTCAACATACAACGTATTTAATTCAGGTGCATCAAACCCAGTCAATAATTGATCAACAACAATCACTAAATCTAAGTATTGTCGATCATAACATGATTTATTTAAACGACTCATTAAATCATCAAAATAACCTGAAACATTGGTTAAATCAAAATGTGTACCAAATAGCTTATTATAATCTTTCATTGCTTCATGTAACGCTTTATTGGTTTGTGTTTGTGTATCACTATTACTTGTATCTACTGCAAAACTAAGGGCAATTTTAAGGGGTTGTGAGACATCTTTTTGAGCTTCTTTAAATGCTTCATAGTATTCAATTGCTCTTGGTGTACTTGGTTTATTACCACCAACATGAACAGTCATTAAAGCATTATATTGACGATTACTTGATCTAGACTCCCACCCATTTAAAATATCTTTAACCACTTTTTTAACATGTTCTGGACTTGTATCATAAACAGATGCTTTGATGTTATCATCAATATCTTCGCTAGTTGGATTACTTGGTGCTTTAATTGTTTCTTTAAACTCAACTTTAAATCCTAAAACATTATGATCTGCAATGGCTTCTTTAATTGTATACGTATGTAAACAACTTCCAAATATATCCTTTGTTTCAGGAAACTTAGGGGTACCTGTATAACCTACCCAAGCAGCTGTTTTAAACGTATCTCTAATACTTTCAAGCATTCCTTTATCATCTTGTCCATTTCCTGTAGATCGATGTGCTTCATCAACAATAAACAAGATACGTTGATCATGATGCTTAGATCTGTTTTGTTTAACATATTTAGCTAGTTTTTGAATACTGGTAACGATGATATTTCGATCACTTTTTCTTGTTAGTTTACGATGCAAATCATGAACACTAATTGTATCATTGATAACACCACCATCACTACTAACACTACTTGGATCATATGCTTTATAAGCATCAACTGTTTGACTTGTCAGTGCAATACGATCAACTAAGAAAATAACTTGATCAACATGTGATAAACGACTTGCAAGCCAAGCTGTTTTAAAACTAGTAATGGTTTTACCAGATCCTGTTGTATGCCAAACATAACCTAGTTTTGAATCATCGTATTTAAAGTCATAATTTCTTACTTTTTCTAAGACACGTTTAGTTGCATAGACTTGATAAGGTCTCATAACTTTCAAAGTTTCCTTGTTTTTTGTTCCATCAAGAATCATAAAACGAGTTGAAAGTTCATGTGCCATGGGTATTGATAAAACCAAATCACAAAACTGTTTCCAATCATTAATAGGAGAGGCATCTTTTTCATCTTGCCAAGAAAAAGCAAATGCTTTATTAAATGACTTAGATTGTGTATTAGCCATGTATTTAATGGCATAAGGTGTCATTGCAACAAGGACTTGAACAGTTGAAAAAATATTTGAGTATTGTTGTTCTTCAATGTATTGTTGCATTTGAGAAAGCGACTCATCCACTGTATGAAAACTCTTCTTAAGTTCCATTTGAATAATAGGCAATCCATTAATCAACAGCGTCACATCAAATCGTCTATTTTTCTTACCACCAACAATTGCCTCTCGTTCAATTTGATTCACAACTTGATAAACTGTACTTCCTCCTCCAATTTGAGATTGATCAAATACAGTTAAATAAATTAGCTTTCCAGTATCGAGTGAAACCTGCACTTCAGAAACACCATTAATACCATATAAGAACTGTCCGGCTTCATAAGGTGTTCTTAAATCACTAATGGCTTTTTTTACTTGATTAAATTCTGTTACACTTAAAGGATTTTCTAGTTTACCTTGATTATTTCTTTCAAGTATTTCTTTAAAGTTTTGCCATAATTGATCTGTTGTTTTAATGTTTTTTTCATATTGCCATTGTTTAACCCCACCAATTTTTGTTAAATAATTGACTACATCTTCTTCAAACTTTAATTCTGATTGATTCTTTTGTTCCATCCCATCATCCCCTTACTCATATCGTGTTAATTGTAACATAAACAATAGCCTTTATAAATAAGTAAAATATTTGAAAAAAAAGTTAAGCCTTAGCCTAACACCTTGATTGAATCAATTCATTAATAACCTACTTAACTGGATACTTTTCTTTTGTTTTTTCTAGTTTATTTAAAACAATGGTCTCTAAATCAACATCTAGTTTATTTGCTAGTTGAATACAGTAGTTAACAACATCTGCTAATTCGTCACACACTGCTTCTTTATTATAATCTTCTCCCCACTGAAAACACTCAAGTAATTCAGCTGATTCAATGACAATTGATTTAGCTAAATTATCTGGTGAATGAAACTTGTCCCAATCTCTTTCTTGAATAAACTTTAGTATCTCTTCTTTTGCTTTTTTCACTTGTATCACCCTATGACATTATACCAAATTTAATTCATATAGTAAATGTATCAATGTCTTAGTTTGATCCATATGTTTATGTGATTTTTAAATGGCTTTACTCGTTAAATTGGCAAAGAAAAAAGTAGAAGGGTTATATCCTTCTACTATTATCTAATTTAATTCAAATATTTTTTTCATCATTAAGCAATATGAATTAAACACATTAAATGATTAAACCTGTTTTAAACTTCTTTTATGACCAAAAACAATCAATGTAATCCCTGCTAATGCAAGTAAACCACTTATTAATACAGCGTTACTAGAAATACCAGTGCTAGGTAAATCATTTTTTGACCATTGTGCAAATAGCACTACATTGTTTCCTGGCATCATCATTGTATCAAAATCCCAGTTTGTACCACTACCATCAATGCTCGTATTCCATCCTTTAAAGGTATATCCTTCTCTAATTGGATTAGATGGCTGAACAGCCTTTTCTCCTTCATTTAAGAATTGACTTATAGGTGTTGAACCTTGACCACCATTTAAATCAAAAGTTAGGGTGTAAGTTATTGTTGGGATAGCTTCCCATTGCGCAAATAGCGTCATATCATTTGCTGGCATCATCATCGCATCAAAATCCCAGTTTGTGCCACTACCATCGATATTTGTGTTCCATCCGTTAAAGGTATAACCTATTCTCGTTGGGTTAGTTGGTTCAGTCACTAACTTACCTGCTTCAACCATTTGAACATCTGGGGCTAATCCTTCTCCACCATTTAAATCAAATGTTAGGGTGTATGCTACTGTTGGCATAACTTCCCATTGCGCATATAGCGTCATATCATTTGCTGGCATAGTCATTGTATCAAAATCCCATTTTGTACCACTGCCATCATTGCTCGTTTGCCATCCTTTAAACGTATAACCTGTACTAATGGGATTAATTGGTTCAGTAACCAGCATACCTTCTTCTAATGTTTGTATTGAAGGTACGAGTCCTTCGCCACCATTTAAATCAAATGTGAGAGTGTATGTCACTGTTGGGATAACTTCCCATTGTGCAAATAGTGTCATATCATTTGCTGGCATAGTCATTGTATCAAAATCCCAATTTATGCCACTGCCATCAATGCTCGTATTCCAACC
>CAZWEF010000068.1:0-8477 GCA_964632125.1 uncultured Erysipelotrichales bacterium | reverse complement strand
TGTATATGAAGGAATTGGGTATTAAATCGATTATGAGAAAGAAAAAGCCTGATTATATTAAAGGAAAAGCAAACAAAGTGTTCCCGCATTTACTGAATCAAATATTCGTCAGTGAAGCGAAAAACCAAGTTTATTGTTGTGATTTTACTTACTTACCATATGAAAAAGGAATCTTCCATTACAATTGTGCTATCATTGATTTGTATGATCGATCTGTTGTGGCATCATTGTGTGGCCCAAGCATGAATACACAGCTAGCGATGGATACTTTGAGCATTGCCATCAAACGACATAAACCACAAAAGGGCTTGATTTTTCATACAGATCAAGGCAGCCAGTTCACTTCGAAAGAGTTTAATGAGTTTTGCCATGAACATCACATTCAACAAAGCATGAGTCGAGCAGGATGTCCCTATGACAATGCGTCAATGGAGAGGTTTTACAATACATTGAAGAACGAGTATTTTAACTTATATACATTCAAAACAGTTGAAGAATTGTATATGGGAATCAAAGAATTCTGTTACATTAAGTACAATCACATAAGACCCCATTCATACAATGGAGGGTTAACCCCCAATGCAGCTAGATACGCAAATTAAGTTTTATACCCATGTGTTACAATTTAACTTGACCAGGACATACTCAAAGTATCAATATAATCGACTGTTTCATTCTCATGACACACTCCAACTGATCATTAGTTATCTCATCAACTAGGATGATATACTTAAACAAGTTTACTACTGGTATCAAGGTTCTTTCACTACTTTAAAACAAATCAATTCAGTCAATTAAAGAATCATTTAGAATCTCATTTACAGTCTAAGCTTCCTTACTTGCGTACATCAATTCAAATGCTTGATCGATTACAGTAGTGACTTTAACTTCCCCTTAAAACAATGGGAGACTTGAAGCAATCAACGATCGCATTAAAGTCATCAAACGTATTTCTTTTGCTTTTAAAAGCTTCCATCACTTTCGCATAAGAATCTTGGCTGTTTTTAATCTTATCAAATACAAAAAGAGTTGAACCCAAAGAATCAACTCTTGCTTTTACATTTAACTTCCAACACTATTTGACAAAGTGCTCTAAAAAAACTGTGATTTCTCACAGTTAAGTATTTCTAATCAGATAATCAAATGCACCCAGTGCTGCAGTAGCACCTGACCCCATAGAAATAATGATTTGTTTATAAGCACTATCAGCACAATCCCCTGCTGCAAACACACCCGGAACACTTGTTTGTCCTTGTTTGTTTGTGACAAGTTCACCCATTCTTGTTTTTTCAAACTCAGGTCCTAACCATTCAGTATTTGGTTGTAACCCAATGAGGATGAATATCCCTTGTGCATCAATACGATGTTCTTCTTTTGTTTCTCGATTCATATAAACAACTTGTTCTACTTTTGTTGATCCTTTGATTGCTTTTGTTTCAACGTTTTTTAAAACAGTGACATTATTTAATGAATACAAACGATTTTGAAGCACTTGATCTGCTTTTAACTCTGGCATAAATTCAAGTACTGTTACATGGTTTGCAAGCCCTGCAAGGTCAATAGCGGCTTCAATACCTGAGTTACCACCACCAACGACCACAACATCTTTATTCGCAAACAATGGACCATCACAGTGTGGGCAATAGGCAACACCTTTGTTTTTGAATTCTTGTTCGCCAGGTATGTTTAGGCTTCTCCATCTAGCACCAGTGGATAAAACAACTGTTTTTGCTTTTAGAACACTACCACTTTCTAATGTTACTTCAATGTTTTCATTTTTTTCAATTTTGATGGCCTTTTGTGACTTCATTAAATCAACAGGATAACTTAAAACATGGTCTTCTATTTGAGCCATCAGTTTAGGTCCTTCAGTATACTTAGTTCCAATGATGTTTTCAATAGATAATGTTTCAAGTGGTTGTCCACCAAATGTTTCTGCAACCAAACCAGTTTTAATGCCTTTTCTAGCTGCATAAATGGCTGCACTAGCACCTGCTGGTCCACCCCCAACAACAAGGACATCAAATAATGGTTTGTCTTCTAGTTGGTTGTTTGATTGACCCAATACTTTTTCAAGTATTTTTTCTAATGTTAAGCGACCTGCACCAAATTCTTCATTATTTAACATAATGGTTGGTACTGCCATAATGCCTTTTGCTTCTACTTCTTTGTTGTACATGCTGCCTTCAATCATGGTATGTTCAATCATTGGATTTAAAACAGCCATGATGTTTAAAGCTTGAACAACATCAGGACAGTTATGACAACTTAAACTCACATAGGTTTCAAATTTAAGTGGTTTGTTGATTTGTTTTATTTGTTCTATTTGATTTGCTTCAATTTTAGGAGCACGGCCACTCACTTGAAGCAATGCTAAGACAAATGATGTAAATTCATGTCCTAAAGGAATACCTGCAAATGCAATACCACTTTGTTGTTCTTTTTTATCAATGGTAAAGCTTGGTGTTCTCTCTAGTTTTGTTTCTTTTAATGAAATACGTGGTGATAATGCCACGATTTCATCTAAGAAGTTTTTTGTTTTGACTCCGTCTTCACTTTCATCTAAAGATGCAGTGATCACCAAATCTGATTCAAGTAACGCAAGATACTGGACGAGTTGATTTTTTAGTTCTTGGTCTAACATGATATCCTTAGATTTTTCCTACTAAATCTAATCCAGGTGTCAATGTTTCAGCGCCTTCTTTCCATTTAGCTGGACATACTTCATCTGGGTTTTTACGTACATATTGTGCTGCTTTGATTTTATCAATTAATGCGCTTGCATCACGTCCAATACCATCTGCATTGATTTCAACTGCTTGTACAACACCATCTGGATCAATAATAAAAGTCCCTCTATTTGCAAGTCCAGTTGCTTCATTTAATACATCAAATGAACGAGTGATGTTATGTGTTGGATCACCAATCATAATGTATTCAATTTTTTTAATGGCTTCTGATGTATCATGCCATGCTTTATGTGTAAAATGCGTATCTGTAGATACTGAATACACTTCTACACCTAATCCTTTTAATGTTTCGTATTGATTTTGTAAATCTTCTAATTCTGTTGGACAAACAAAAGTAAAGTCTGCTGGATAAAAACAAACAACACTCCATTTTCCTTTCATACTTTCGCTTGTTACTTCAATAAACTTACCTGTTTGAAATGCATCTGCTCTAAATTCTCCAATTTGTTTTCCTACTAATGACATCTTTATTTCCTCCATTTGTTTTATTTAAAGTTACAAGAACTTCATACTTCTATTATTCATAAAACCAAAAAATATTTCAACTAATAAGCACTATAAAAAAATGAGCGCATTCATTTCAACGCTCATCATTGTTTTTCTTTGTTGACCCTTTCACAACACAAGGTACCCCATAGGCAATACTATATGGGGGAATATCTTTGGTCACCACACTCCCAGCACCAATAATGCTTTCTTTTCCAATTCTCACACCCGCAAGCACAATGACACCAGCTGATAGCCAAACATCGTCTTCAATGATGATGCTTTTTGTTGTTTCTTCTCCCTGACGTCTTTTTAGTGTATCAAGGGGGTGATTGACTGTTGATAAACAAACGTTGGGTCCAATCATGACGTTGTCTTTAATGATGATTGGGGCATTGTCTAACATCACGCAGTTGTGGTTACAAAAGAAGTTTTTCCCAAGTTTGATGTGATACCCATAATTACAATAAAATGGCGATGTTATGGTTGCTTGGTTATCCATTTGAATGCCTAATTGGTTGAGAATTTTTGTTCTTTTCTTTGTTTTTGATGGTTTCGTTTGATTGAGTTTAAAACATAAATTCATCGCTTTTTTACGAGCTTTCATTAAACGATCATCAAACAAATTATGAACAGATGTTTGTATTACTTCTTGATTGGTTGAATTGGATGACGTACGACTGTTTTCCACTTACTCATATCCACCTTTCTAATATCCGATAAATAGATCTCATGATGTCTACGACTTGCATTAAAATCTTCTTTAAAGCCTGCTTCTTGGATATATGCATTCATTGCATTTACTGTATGTATTTCCTTGTCAAATGGTCCTATGTGCATCATTTGAACACATAATCCTTCTTCAATAAGCATGAAACTAACATCTGAGACATCTCTTTTTTTCTTTTTTAATACCATGTTTTTAGCCCATTCAACATCTTTTGCTTGAATGAAATCAGGTACGCGAATCACCATCAACCAACTAAATAAGTCTTTTCTTGTTTTGTCATACCCTAAAAGCCCTTCTTGCCACCAAAAGCCTTCTAATGGTGGTACAACATAGGGTTCAAATCCTTCAATGACATAGCCTTGTTTGTCACTCATTTTAAGGGTATAACTCACTGCATATAAAGATTGAATGGCTTCTTGGTATCCACTGTTTGCATCATTAGGATCACCTTGTCCATAAACTCCAAGGTATTGCATGCTTGGGACAAAGATGATACTTGGTTTTGTTTTTGGTTGATACAAAGATTTTTGTTGTTTTTTATAATCTATTGTCATGAGGTTCTCCTTTTTTTACTATAACAGTTCTTTAAATTGTTTGATGTATCTTTTTTTCATAAATCCAACAAACACAACATACAAAGCGACAATGCAAAGCAACCAAAAATAATAAATGACTGGTAATGGATGCATCCCAATGGCCATGCCAATTGGTGTATAAGGTAGTATTGTTCCAAATAAGATACCACTAAATGTAACCACCATCACACTAAGTGATGCACGACTTTGAATGAATGGTATTTTCTTTGTTCTTAGGGTATGAACAATAATGGTTTGTGACCATAAAGATTCAATGAACCAACCAGTATGAAACACAACAATAAAGGTTATTTTGGCTTCGCTTGTTAAAGCATGATAAGGACCACCTACAACCATTGGACAAATGATAAAAAACATGACAACAAAAGTGATTAAATCAAAGATAGAACTTACAGGACCTAAATGCGTCATGAAACGACGAATGGACGATGCTTGCCATTGTTTAGGTTGTTGTACATAATCTTGATCAACATTGTCCCAAGGTAATGAGGTTGATGTTAGGTCATAAATTAAGTTTAAGATCAATAAATGAATTGGTAACATTGGTAAAAATGGTAAAAACAAACTTGCAATCACAACTGAGAAAACATTACCAAAATTAGAGCTTGCTGTGATTTTAACATACTTCATGATATTAGCAAAAATGGTTCGTCCTGATATGACGCCAACACTTAAAATACTTAGGTCTTTTTTTAACAAAATAACATCTGCTGATGATTTAGCAATGTCTACTGCAGTATCAACCGAAATCCCCACATCTGCGTGTTTGAGTGCTGCTGCATCATTAATACCATCCCCCATATAACCAACTACATGGCCTTGTTTTTTTAATTCATCGATGATTTTTGTTTTTTGATTTGGTGTTAGTTTAACAAAAATATGATTGTTTTTAATGGCATCTGCATAGGCTTTTTCATTATATGATTCTAAATCTTGACCTGTGATGATGCTTGTCACCTCTAAACCAACTGATTGACATACATGTTTGGTAATGGCACCATTATCGCCAGTCAATACTTTGGCAAGGACACCATGGTCTTTAAGTTGTTTTAGGGTGTCTTTAACAGAGTCTTTAGGTGGGTCTAAAAAGGCTAAGTAACCAACAAATGTCATGTCTTTTTCATCTTCAACATGGAAATGATCTTGGGTACTTGGTACTTGTTTAACACAAAGACCAATAACCCTAAACCCATCAAGGTTAAGTGCATCAATTTTGTTTTTAACATCTTGTTGATGGGACAACAGTAAATCAATGTGTTCTGTGTCTGTTTGTAGCTTTGTAGACATCGCCATTATTTCTTCGATTGCCCCCTTTGTGATCATCAAACGACCATCATGAGGTGTATCAACCACAACACTCATACAACGACGATTAAAGTCAAATGGGAGTTCTCCAACAACACGATACTTGTTTAAAGGCAAATCCAGTGTGCTAGAAGATGCAATAATGGCATGATCCATTAAGTTACGTAAACCAGTTTGAAAGTAACTGTTTAAATAACTAAGTGCTAGTACGCGATCTGTTTCAACCCCATTAGGGTTGCAGTGGTATTCAAGTATGATTTTGTCTTGTGTCAATGTGCCTGTTTTATCGGTACATAAAATATCCATTGCCCCTAAATCTTGAATGGCATTGACATTTTTGATGATTGTGCCTTCTTTTGACATCCCTAGACTTCCTTTAACAAGGTTTGCCGTCACGACCATGGGAAGCATCTCTGGTGTTAACCCTACTGCAACTGTGATTGAAAAAAGAAAAGCTTCGAGCCAATTACCCTTGGTTAACCCATTGATAATGAAAACAAGTGGTGTCATCACTGCCATAAATTTTAACAACAAAAGTGAAACCGATTGAATCCCTAAATCAAAACTGGTTTTAGGACTTTTATCTTGCAACGCTTTTGCAATTTGACCAAAGCGTGTTGAAGCACCAACCGCTATGACCACCCCTTTAGCACTACCACTAACCACATTACTGCCCATAAAGACTAGGTTTTCATAATCAAAAAGGGTCTTGTTTTGTGTATCTATAGGCGTTTCTTTTTTAGCAATTGGGACGCTTTCACCCGTCATAGAAGATTGACTTACAAATAAGTCATGTGACTCAATAAGCCTTAAATCAGCTGGAATCATGTCCCCTGCCGCCAAATAAACAATATCACCACAAACCAAATCATCAACATGATGTTCTACTGCTTGGTTTTTTGATCTTTTAACAACTGTTGAAAGTTGAACAAGTAAAGCAAGTTGTGCAGTTGCTTTAGAGGATTTTGTTGATTGAAAAAACGACACTAAGCCACTTAATGTCACCATTGAAATGATGATGATAACACTCATCAATGATCGATCTTGTTTTGTTGCAACAAGATAATCTGTTACAAAAGAAACACATGCAAGTAAAAGCAACACAAGTGTAAAAGGACTAATAAATGATTTGATGAGACGTTGCAAAGTACTATCTTCTTTTTTATAATGAATGACATTTGTCCCATATGTTTGAGTTGATGCTAAGACTTGATCATCTGTTAAGCCATCAAATGATGTATCAAATAAAGCCAAAACGTCGTCAATGCTTTGTGTCGCTATCTTTTGTAAGTCTTGTTGTTTAAATGGTTTCAACTAAAAACACCTCCATAATACAATTATACGTTTAAGTATCCCAAGATACAATACAATTAGTTAAGTATGATTTTGAAAAATGATGACTTATTCAATTGTATTGACGGATTGACACGATGGTGTTATATTGACATTATACAAGTTAGGAGGATACTTATGAGAACAATAGGAAATCTTATTTGGTTTATATTTTATGGCTTTTGGGCAGGACTTGCTTGGTTTGTAACTGGCTTATTGTGGTGTATCACTTTGATTGGTATTCCAATTGGTTTACAATGTTTTAAATTCGCTTCACTTACTTTTTTTCCTTTTAAAAAAGAAATTCAGTATCAACCCAATCAACCCAATGTCATTTTAAATGTTTTGTGGTTAATTTTTGGAGGTATTCCAATTGCAGTTGGATCAGCAATTGCAGGTATATTGTTTTGTATCACCATTATTGGTATTCCTTTTGGAAAACAATGTTTCAAAATAGCGAGTCTAGCGATTCGACCATTTGGTGCTGTGATTGTTTCTAAGTAGTTCATGTGCCATTCATCAATTTAGGTTAAAGTAAGTTTACCCAATCAATCGTGGGTTCTCAAAATGATAAAATCATGATATAATGGTTGGGTCTAGGAGGATCATATGAAAAAATATCTATGTATGCTTTTGCTTATAACTTTACTTGTTGGGTGTGCACCAAAGCAATCAATCACTAAACAAGAAGCAAAGGAACAAGCAATGGCACTTGTTCAAGGTGAATTCTTGGACGTGAATCAAACCAAGGAAGATGGTAAGAATGTTTATGTTGTTCGATTGATCAAAGATGGGACATTGCACACACTGGTGATTGATTTTAGTGGTCGTGTGATCGAACATGATCAAGATGCGTTAAACTTTAAAGATACGGATCAACAATTGATTTCATTAAAAGAAGCAGAACAAATTGCAATAGGACGTGTGGGTGGTGGTGTCATTAAATCCATTGAACTCAACAAAGATGCAGATGAAACAACGCATTATGATATTGATGTTTCATTTGAAAATAAAAATTATGAAATATCAGTAAACGCCATTACAGGTGACATACTGAAGTTTGAACAAGACTAGCATGCTAGTCTTTTTCTATTTAAAAAAGACCATCAATAGATGGTCTCAGACTGTCGACAAGACTAGGGTTTAAAAATGAATCCTAGTTTTTCTTTACCATAAATAGTATTATTTTTGAGTTTGGTCAAGTATTCATAGACAATTGAGGTGTTCTTCCACGCCCAATTAGCTAGTTTTTTAAGATTCATACATGCGAAAACAATC
>CAZWEF010000067.1:0-8488 GCA_964632125.1 uncultured Erysipelotrichales bacterium | reverse complement strand
GTCTTAGCTAAACAATCATAACGTCAAAAAGATAGCTCACTATCTTTTTTTCAACTAAATCAAAACCAAACACGTAAAAGGACCTAGCTACTTAAACTAGGTCCTTTCGTTTTATTCTTTTTTTGATTTGCTCAACTTCATTACGACAATACCACCAACCATTAATACCCATGGAAGATAGCTAGTTGAAGTCAATCCTGTATCAGGTAAATCTTTTAATGATACAAAGCCAGCATCAATTGTTTGATTGTATTCATTCAATCCAATGCTTACGCAGACACTTTTACCTTTGATAAAGTCACTGTCTCTTTGTACATCTTGTACAAGTGGTTTTGTTAGTTCGTATCCATTTGGTTCAACGACATCCAAACAATAGTCACCTGATTCTAATTGATTAAACTGATAGAATCCTTGTTTGTCACTTACCGTTGTAGCGATAACCTGCCCTTCGCTGTTTTTCAATTTAAACTCAACACCACTTAACCCAACTTCCTCAGCATCTTGAATACCATTTTTATTTTTATCAATCCAAGCATAATCACCAATACGACTATATTTTTCAACTAGACCTAAATCTAAATCTGTTCGGTGTTGGCCAATCGTTAATGTAAATAGATCTGTTTTTTGTCCAATGTAGTCACTATTATTGAGTGCATCCTGAGTTGTATAAGTCGTTGAATCATAATTATCTAATACATCATAACTTAGATAATACTGGCCCGGTTCTAATTGAGTGAAACGATAAGTTTGATTTAAAGTTGTGATGGTTTCACGAATGATTTGTCCATTTATATCATGTAGTTTTAGTTTTACAGTTGTAGAAACATCTTGATTCAATGCATCATTTTGTATACCATCACGATTTTTATCAATCCATACTAAGTCTCCAATGCTTGCGTATTGTTGTTGGACACCCGCATCAATCGTTAAGATTGTTTGATTTGGTGTCACATGAATGGTTCTCGTGAAGCCTGTTTCAATGCCACCACAATCGACTGTTTCCAACCCTTTAAAGTCATCTGACGATTGGGTACCAGGACAAAAATCACTGTTTTGTTCATCGATATTTGTTAAAACTGTGAGTGTATATGAAGTCGGCACATCAATTGATAAACGATAATCGCCTGGTTCTAATTGAGTGAATTTATAGTATCCTAATAAATTCGATGTTGTTTGAGCTATTTCTACCCATGCATCATTTTGTTTTTGATACAAGTGAATTGCAACATTACTTAATCCCATCTCTCCTATATCTTGAATACCATTACGATTGCCATCAATCCATACATAATCACCAATAGTACTATATTTTGGGGTAACCCCTGCATCAATTGTTTGATTGTGTTCACCAATAGTTAAAGTTATTGGATCAGTCATGCCTGTTTCTAGAACATCACTGTCTATGGTTGTGTCACCTTGATGGCTTGTTGTCCAGTCATAGTTGTCATCTATATCAAATTGAATCGTATATGAACCCGGTTCAACTTGATTGAATTGGTAGTAACCTGTTTCACTTGTTGTTGCTGTTTGAATCGTATTTAACTGATGATCCAACAAGTAAACATTGGTATGACTTACACCTGGTTCATTTAAATCTTGAAATCCATTTCGATTTGTATCAATCCAATAATAATCCCCAATACTTGCATATTTTTGTTGCAATCCTGCATCAATGTTTGTTACATGCTGATTTGGTTCAAGCACTATCTCTTTGGTTTGATTTGCTTGGACGCCTTGACAATCCACTGTTTCTAGACCTTTATAGTCATTTGAATCTTGAACACTCGGACAAAAATCACTGTTTATTTCATCTTCAGTTTCAATGAATGTTAATGCATAATCTTGTGGAAGGTCAATTGATAATTTATATGTCCCAGGTAATAATTGTTCAAATAGATAATACCCTAGACTATCTGTTTGTGTCGAAGAAACAATTTGCCAATCACTTTGTAAGACATACAAAGTGACTGTGATATCTTGGATACCAAGTTCATCACTATCTTGCAGGCCATTACGATTTAAATCCAACCAAACGCGATCACCAATTGAAGATGGACCTGGTATCAAGCCTCCATCAATGGTTTCGATGTGTTCTCCTGGATTAACCATGAATTGGCTTGACTCAAATGTCACTAAATCAAAGTCGCTATCTTGGTCAATATTTCCTGCATTTTTATGAGTAAGTGTATAATTTGCTGGTATTTGAATTTCAACTGAATAAGTTCCTGGGTTCACATGGTTAAATTGATAATAGCCCTGCGCATCCGTTTGGACAGATTGAACCAAATCACCTAGATCATTTAATAAATTCAAAGTGACACCACTTACGCCAACTTCACTAGTATCTTGAACACCATTTTGATTATCATCACGCCAAATCAAGTCGCCAATATGACCAAACTTTGGTTGTAATCCTGCATCTTGATAAAGGATGTTCTCCCCTGGTGAGAGTGTGATTGTTTTTGTTTTGTTTGGTTCAGCACCTTGACAATCCGCTGCTTCAAGTCCTGCGTAATCATCACTTGACTGAGTCGTTGGACAAAACGAGCTTTGATTTGCTAGCGTTCCAACTTGATATAAAGTAAGCGCATAGTTTGTTGGGGCAATGATTTCAAGTTGATAGTCACCAGGATCTAGTGCATCAAATAAATACATACCATTTTGGTCAGTTACTGTTGTATCAATTAAAGTGAATTGGTTATCAATTAACTGATATAGATTTACAGTTACATTTTCTAAGCTTGTTTCATAACCATCGTATACCCCATTACGATTATCATCTTCAAACACATAATCACCAATTGATCCTGTTTCATAAACCAATGCTGCATCAATTGTTAAAATACTTGGTACATATGTATTTGAAAGCGTAATATCATCACTCCAATAAGTGCCACTTTCATCGTGGAAATCACTATCTTGATCATTGTTTGTTACATGGAGCATTGGTGAAACATCGTAGAAACCAGCTTCTTCAACTTCAAGCACATAACGATATGGTGTAAATATTTGATTCGTAAATTGATACGGATTTAACATGTTAAATGAATAGAAACCTTGGCTATCTGTATATGTATCCACAAGATAAATTCGATTATTAGAGTCATCGTATTTATAGAGCTTTAAGTGGACATTTGCAACACCATTTTCATTTGCATCTTGAATACCATTACGATTTTTATCTAACCATACACGATCACCTAGTAAAACTGGTTTGTAGACAAATCCCGCATCAATATCATGATTGACTGTGTTCGCTTGTAAGTTCACGATTTGAGATTGACTTGTAGTTGGATCAAAGTCACTATCATTTTGTGGTGTACCAACACCATTTGGTATTAATTTAATCATACTTGGAACGGTTGTTTGATCCACTTCTACTAAGTAGTCTCCTGGATTTAATTGTGTAAACTCATAATAACCATTGACATCTGAAACCGTTGAAGTGATGAATTCATTTGTCTGACCAACACGATATAGATTCAATCGGATATTAGCAATACCTACACTATTTGCATTTTGTTCCCCTATTTGATCTTGATCTAACCAAACATAATCACCAATTGAACTTGGTGCATAAACAACACCGGCATCATAAATTGTTAGTGTTTGATTTGGCGCAAGATTAAAAATTGGGATGGATGCAATGAGTGGATCGCCACTGACGATAGCCAAACTACTTCGAGAAAGGCCACCAAGTTCATCTAACACATTTGCTTGTGTAAATTGATAGTCGGTTGAAGGTAATACAAACTCAATGACATAGTCTTCTAGGGGTAAGACATTTGTAAAGTAATAGAATCCAGTGGCATCCGTTGTAACTGTTTGTACAACTGGACCAGATATCGTTCCAGCTCGCAGATTAACAACAACATCTGCTAATCCTTGTTCATGAACATCTTGAAGACCATTACGATTCAAATCAAGCCAAACGTAGTCCCCAAGTCCTGATTCACGGTTTTGTATACAAACACCATTTGTTGGTACTGCTAAATTTTGCGAGTTTGTATCTGGTAGGTCAACTTGGATGTCCAAAGTACTTTCTAGGTTTGTTGTTACTGCTTCAACATTCCCTATTTTATAGATTGAGCCACTTGCAGTAATGAAACGGACCTCATAACTTCCAGCACCTACATGTTCGAATAAATAGTTACCATTTGGATCACTTAGTGTTGTCGCAATCATATGTTGTGAGTCAACATCATATAACTCAACTTGCAACCCTGCAAAATCAACTTCATCAATGCTTTGTGTACAATCTTGATTGTCATCTAAATATATATGTCCACCTATTTTACCTGAAGGGGCTTCAAAAAGCCCAGCATCTATATGTGGCACTGTTTGCCCAATTGCAAGACTGATCGGATTTGTAAGATTAGATGTTTGAATGAAATCACTATCTATTGTTGTATCTGCACCATAATGATCCACAACCAAACCATAGTTAGTTGGATAACTTACTTCTACTTTATATTGATCTGGTGGCAATTGACTAAATTCATATTGTCCGAAGGCATCGCTTGTCGTTGTTGCGACTAAAACCATTTCACTGTTATAAAGATTTAATGTGATACCAGGGATGATATCTTCATTATTTCCCCCTGCTGCTTTAATGCCAAATACATTATCGCGTCTTGATTCTTTCCAAATTTGTCCTGTTATACGGCCATCTCCAATTGATAAGCCTTCATCAACTGTGAGATTTGTTTGAATCACTTGCTTTGCATCAAATACAACAGAAACAAAAGCATGTGCAATCTGAAGCGACATTGATTCAAAATCAGAATCTAGCGTATCGTCACTTCCTTGATTTGCTTGACTATATTGCATCAAGGTTGGTTTGGTCATACGCACTTCATAATCACCTGCTAATAGATGATTAAAGCTATAATACCCTTGGGTATTGGTTGTTGTTGAAGCAACTTCAACACCACCTGAAAAGAGCTTTAAAGTAATACCTGCAATACCTACTTCACCACTATCTTGTATGCCATTTCGGTTAACATCATTGAAAACAAAATCACCAATTTGACCTAGACTAAATCCACCATCAATATTCGTAACGATTGCTTCCCCAACACTAAATGCATTGGTCTTTCTTGTTAACACATCATAATCACTTTCACCACTATTGAGTGGATCTGAAATATCTAAATTTTCAACTAATCCGTAACCCGGCATTTGGACAAATTCAACACGATATTGTCCTTGATCAAGATTATTAAATTGATAATATCCAGGTTGACCACCAAGATTATTACTGGTCACTGTATAAACAGGTTGACCACCTACCATGACCCTTTGTCCATTTGAATCAAGTAAATAAACAAGTATACCGTTTAACCCAACATCTTCTATGTCTTGAATACCATTACGATTTTCATCTAAAAATGTTCGTCCACTAATGGCTCCTTTTATTGGCGGAACAGTTGAAATCCCAACTTTTTTTGGTTCAACCGGTAATGTTTGAACACCACCCGTAGACTGTGCTTGAAGTCCAAATGAGTTCCATGCAATTTCTCCATTAGACGGCGACCCAACTGGTGAAATCATACTATAATTAAACACAAATGTACCATTTGCATTTAAAGTGCCTGGGTATTCCACTTTTAATGATCGAACTGTTGTAATGTCTGATGGCGCCGACGTTAACCAGCTTGTTGACGCTTCTCCAATACCTGGTCGTCCAATTGGTCCTCGATTTGGATTATTTGAAGTTGAATAGTTTATATTAACACCTGATGGTGGTGTTATAGCGGCTTTTAATGATGGAGTCCATTGTGAATCTCGTGCTGTTGGTACAAGTACCCCTGTATCACCTACATATGGTAAAATATCAATAAAACGGATATTTGACATCGCTTGTGAAGAGAAGTTTTTAACTGTAATCCGATATTCAAATTGACCAGCAGCACTCACCTGCCCATTTAAAGGATAACGAGACCAGTCCGTATCTAAATCACCTTTTACTTCTTTGATGATTAAAATGCCACTGTATTTAACACCTTGGAAACTAACTGATGCTTTAATCGCTGGTTCATTTTTATCACCATTTTGATTTAAATCTTCAGTATCTTTAGGATAGCTTGTAAAATTTAAATCACTATCAAGTGGGGTTGTTGCCATCATATAAACATCATTGGTATAGTTGAGTGTATCAATTGATTCGGTTACATAAGCTTGGAATGTGAATGATCCTGATGTATTTGGTACTAATGGATTTAATAAACGCCAACTCACCTTTTGTTTACCTGAACTATTGAAGTTTTCAATGACATCTATGATCTCAACAGGGCCAACAGTAGAGCCAGGTATAAACTTCAATTCTTTAGGAAGTAAGTCATGAAATACAGCACCTTCTACATTTTTACCTGAATAAAGTGAATTATTGTAGTTTACTCTGAAAGTTATAATGTCGTCGTATTGGTAGAATGATTTGGGACTCACAATTTGTTTTGATAAACCGACACTAGCAGCACCAACATCTATTAGCGGCACACATTCAGATGACTTTTGCGATGACAATAATGTACCCGCAAAATTATAGGAAAAATCAGCACGATTATAGACACATTGATTCTCATCTAATTTAGTGTCATCTAATGTAAACCCAACAATAATTGGACTTAATGATGAACCAGTCCCTCCTGTTCCCCTTGGGATGGTCGCAAATGTAATACGATATCCATCCGAACTAATCGGAGCAGTTATTCTTCTACTTGTATTTGTAGAATAATTATATGTACTTACAACAACACCATTTTTTAAATACTCAAACTTATAACTTAAATAAGGAGATGCACTATTTCCAGTATTCATTGATGGGATTAAAACATCTTTTAAGGTTAATGCATCAGACCAATTTGGATACTGATCTTCAATGACAAAATTTATCAAGTCAACTGTTGATGAACGGTTGTATAAACTTGTAACTGGTAAATTGAAGTAGACAGTATCGGTATCAGTGCCATATCCGTTAACAAAATGAATTTTCTTATCAGGTACGTTATTTGGATCTCCTGCATCATCAACCACTGAAATCGTTGCATTACTACTATTTGTATAGGCTTGATTATTAAGTAAAACAGCACTAAGATTTGCAGTATTGTTGATTGGTAAATCCACTCCTGGTGTTGTTAAAATATTGTCATTAATTTTAACCCAATAAGTTACTTCTAAATAACTACTATTTGTGTAGATCACACCTGTATCTGGGATTGTCCATGTAATTGTATTACCACTAATCAACACATTTCCAGGTGGAAAAGAAGCACTTGACGTATAGGGTTGTGGCTTAGCGCCTTGCCAAGTATTTGAATCAGAAGGAATTAATGATGGATAGATTTCATTAATTCGAGGATCTGTTGGACTATCAAAGCCAACAAAACTCATATTAGCAGGAATTACATCGGTTACTACAAATGATTTAGCTGCAATATTACCGTTATTATTTGGTGCTTGAATATACATACGATAACGAGCATATGTGTTTTGATTGTAGGTTGTAAACTGTGGTGTTTTAATCACCCGCCAGTCTGGTGTAATACGAATTAAGACTGGTTCTTGATCTGTTACTGCCATATTTGTCCCTGCTGTTGCAGATAAAGTTGCAGTAGGTGTAACTGTCCCAGGTAGCGTAAGCATTTTTGATGTCGTTACTTTAATCAGTTCGACTCTTGATGCATAACCAGGCGCAACAGATTTACCAGTAGGCACTGTATAAGTAATGGTATTACCACTTATAACAGGTGACAAATTTTGCGTTGTTCCATCTGTATATGCAATTGGCATATCGGAAGCAACAATACTGGTCACATTGACTTGAGTTGGAACTGTAACAACAAGTTGTGCTTGTGTATACCCCGATTGCAGGTTACTAAAACCATAATCAACATTTAGCCTTATTTCTTGTCCTGTTAAGATTGACGCTGTTGTGGTATTGATATCCACTGACAATGATCCATTTTCTGCTAAAGCATCAATTGTTTTACTTGGTAGCATGACAAAAATAGAAACCGATAAAACAATCAATGATAACATGACTTTTACAAACTTCATTTACTCATCCCCCGTCCTTATATGATACCATTATAGCATGAATACAAAATATAACAATCATATGTGTAATAGAAATAGACAATTATGTTGAAGACAAAAAAAGTTATGAATATTTTCATAACTTTGTATATTATGTATTTGTGAGCTAATTAAACTTCTTAGCAACATTTAAACCATCAAGTGCATGGATACAGCGCTTCCCCACCATATTCAATCCTTTTCTTAGCTTTAAGTCATTGTTTCAACAAGATAGTTGACTGTTATTTCATTAGCTGTTGTGGGCTTCAAACCGACTCTTTTAAGAACCATATAACTACATTTATTATTTCCGTACAAGATTATCATTTACACACTTTTCCATGATTAAAAATAACTAAAACAATATCTTTTAATGATTATATTTAGTGCTCAGTTACATTTAGTTTGCTTG
>CAZWEF010000066.1:0-8564 GCA_964632125.1 uncultured Erysipelotrichales bacterium | reverse complement strand
TGGGGCAGTAGCTCAACTGGGAGAGCACCTGTCTTGCACACAGGAGGTCGTCGGTTCGATCCCGATCTGCTCCACCATTTAGAAAGCAAGCACTATTTTAGTGTTTTTTTTTACTTTCTACGCACATTCATGTATAATGTGAAAAGGAGGGGTAATATGAAAACAAATCAAGAGACGTTAAAACAGTTTTTACTTGATAATAAGAAAAAGGAAGCAATCTTATTTGCGATAGATGGTATCAAACAAAACGCATTCACAATCGTTGAACTCTATGAACAACTGATAACACCAATTTTATTTGATATTGGACAAGACGTTTTAGCTAAGCGCCTTAGTATCTGGCAAGAACATGTATGTAGTGCGATTATACGTAGCATGATTGAGAGTTGTTATGTTTATTTAGATAGGATGTTACCAAATCATCAAAAAGCAATGGTTTTCTGCCCTAATGATGAATTGCATGAAATAGGTGCTAGAATGGTGAGTGACTACTTTGATATGCTTGGGTTTGAAACTTTTTTTGTCGGTAGCAATACACCTAAAGATGATGTCTACCAAGCCATTGACATTGAAAAGCCGTCGATCATAGCAATTAGTGTTTCTAATTATTATCATTTAACGAGTATGAAAGAAATGATTGAGACAATCAAACAAACCATGCCTCAAACTAAAATTGTTGCAGGAGGTAGTGTGTTTGTTAATCGACCTGAACTGGCTACTTCTTTTGGTGCTGATGGTTACGCGTATTCATTTGATTCATTGAAGGAGTTGATTACATGTTTTCATTTAAAGTAGCTTGGCGCTTTTTAACATCAAATAAAGGCCAAATGATTCTAATTTCACTTGGTATTGCTATTGGTGTATCGGTTCAAGTATTTATTGGTTCACTCATTACAGGGCTTCAAAGTAATTTAATTGATACGACGGTAGGACGCTCTGCACACATTGTTGTCCAAGAAGAAAAAAAAGGAACCCCAATTACATCTTGGCAATCATCAATTGAAGCAAATGATCCAGCAATCACAGTGATTTCTCCTGTTTTGGATGTGAATGGATTTTTAATTACTGATCAAAGTGCACCCATTTTAGTAAGAGGGTTTGATTTTGAATATGCAAATAAGATTTATCGTTTTGATAGCCAACTTAAGAGTGGTGATATGCCAATAAAACCAAATGAAGTGTTGCTTGGTTCAAATCTTGTGGATGAGCTAAAACTAAGTATTGGTGACATCGTAACATTGCAATCAGCAAAAGGGGAACAATTAAAAGTAAAGCTTGTAGGTGTCTTTGATTTAAAAGTAGCAGCAATTAATAATAGTTGGGTTGTGACGACACTTGAAACAGCACAAACATTTGGTGGTTTTGATGATGTGATTACTTCATTTGAACTTCAAGTTAACGATGTGTTTAAAGCAGATGAAATTGCTAAAACAGTTAAAACTGATTTGAGGGTAACCAATTGGAAAGATGCCAACGCACAGTTGTTATCGGGGTTATCGGGACAAAGTGTTTCATCATTAATGATTCAAGTATTTGTTCTTGTTTCAGTTGTTTTAGGTATTGCTTCTGTTTTAATCATTTCTGTTGTGCAAAAACGTCGTCAAATCGGCATCTTAAAAGCGATGGGGCTTAAGAAAAGGCAATCCATTACTATTTTCCTTGCGCAAGGCTTAATGCTTGGGGTTATTGGTGCAACACTTGGTATATTACTTGGTGTCGGGCTATTATGGTCATTTAGTACGTTTGCATTAAACCCTGAGGGACAACCAGTGGTACCAGTAGTTCTTGATGGTATGTTTCTACTCTTTTCTTGGTTAATTGCTGTGATGGCTTCACTCCTTGCATCCATTATACCATCCCTTTCTTCTAGTAAACTAAGTCCAATCGAGGTGATTAAAAATGGCTAGTGTGATTCAGTTAAATCAAATTACAAAAGTGTATGGAGAAACCATTAAAACACAAGTTTTGTTTGATGTTTCACTTGATATTGAAGCAGGATCATTTGTCTCAATCATAGGGCAAAGTGGTAGCGGTAAATCAACATTGTTAAACATTATTGGAACACTTGATTTACCAACCACTGGCGAAGTTTTATTTGATGGTGTCCCATGTCACCAATTAAAACCTGCAGCTCTTGCAAAACTTAGAAACCAATCGATTGGCTTCATCTTTCAGTTTCATTATTTATTGCCAGAGTTCAGTGCATTAGAAAATGTTTTAATGCCTTATCGCATGTGGCACCAAAAAGTTAATAAAGAAACAATGAACCGAGCAGTTGAACTGTTAACCTTAGTGGGGCTTGAAAGTCGTATCAACTATAAAGTCAATATGCTTTCAGGCGGACAACAGCAACGTGTCGCAATTGCACGTGCATTAATGAATAACCCAAAAGTGATTCTTGCTGATGAACCAACTGGTAATCTTGATTCGGAAGGCACTGAGTCAATCTACCAATTATTAAGAGACATTAACCAAACATTTAAAACAACATTTATTATTATTACACATGACCAACGCATAGCCCAAAAGGCAGACCGTATTATTGAAGTCAAAGATGGTCGTATTGTTCTTGATATTACCAAAGATGCTTAGTTTTTAAAGTTGCTTTTCAAGACTAAAATAGATATAATAGGTTCAACGGACATCCGTAAGGATGCCTTTTTTTTCAGGGGGTGTTTTATGAAACGTTTTATAGGGACGCGGTCGTTTTACAAAGAGACCATTAGTATTGCTTTACCAATTGTTATTCAACAATTAATTTCAGGTATCGTCACATTAACCGATAATATCATGGTTGGACAACTAGGAGAAAATGCAACGTCAGGTGTCAGTGTTGCAAATAAGTATATGTTTATTGCGACATTATCGGTTTTTGGATTAGCAGCTACTTGTTCTATTTTTATTTCTCAGTTTTATGGTGCACATGATATCAAAAAATGTCGTAAGATTTTTGGGATGTCATTTACATCTATTTTAATGATGGCATGTGTTCTTATTATACCAATGGCATTGATGCCAAGACAGGTATTAAGTGTCATGGGATTAAGAGAAGTAACAAGTATTGAATTGGGTATTATTTATTCAAAATATGCTATATTGGCCTTTATTCCTTTTGCAATGTCGACTGCTATGACGTCTTCATTAAGGGCCATTGGGCAAAACAAGGCCCCTATGTATATTGGTATTCTAGCTGTTATAACAAATACCTTTTTCAATTATATCTTTATTTATGGGAAATTAGGATTACCGGCAATGGGTGTTGCTGGAGCTGGTATTGGTACTTTGATTGCAAGACTTGTTGAACTTTCTATCTTGTTGTATTTAATGCGTTCAAATCGATTTATTTATCGATTAAAACTCAAGTATTTAACTAAGTTTGATATGACACTCTTTAAATCAATTGTTAAAAAAGCAATTCCGATGATTGCTAATGAAACACTTTGGGCAATCGGGATAACCATCATATTTACGGCATATACTCGAACTGACGAGCGCATTATTCCGGCACTTAGTGCCATCGATGTTGTAAGTAACTTTGTGTTTATTATTTTTGCAGCACTTTCTAGTTCGACTTCGATTTTAATAGGGAAACGGCTTGGTGCTAATCAAATTGATGATGCAAAAGAAAATGCAGTTAAACTCATTGCCTTTGCAACAATGATTGCCGTTAGTTTAGCAGGACTTATCTTCGCATTAGCCCCACTTGTCCCTAATATGTATTCCTACAGTGATTTTACCAATGAATCCATTGTGACATTACTTAGGTTGAAATGTTTCTTTTATCCAACTTATGCCATTACAGGAAGTATCTTCTTTATCATTAGAGCAGGTGGTGACACAACATCAACCTTTATTATGGATGCGGTATTTACGTGGATTGGACCAGTTTTGTTTTCAACAGTAATCTCGCTCAATGGTTGGTTAACCATTATTCCTTTATTTATCGTGATTGAGTCATTTGATGTTGTTAAAATAGGTATATCGTATTATTTCTTTAAAAAAGAACGTTGGGCAACCAACTTAACAAGGAGTACAGCATGAAAAACAAACAAATAAATTATCTATTTCAAGCATTTAATAGTATGGCCTATGGCTTTTTTGGGACCTTAATCATTGGCATTATCTTAGAAGAACTTGGAAGAAACTTAGGCATTGATGCCCTTGTAACATATGGATCAATGGTTAAATATTTGATGGGGCCAGCCATTGGGGTTGCCATTGCATATACGAGAAAAGCGACAGGACTTACGCTAATTGGTGGCGTTATTGCTGGTACCATTGGTGCAGGGACATTAACAGGTTTGACATTGCATATTGGTGATCCGATTGGTGCACTGATTACCTCAATGGTTGCCATAGAGGGTGCTATGATGATTGAAAAGAAAACATCTTTTGATATCTTTTTAATTCCACTTGTAGTAATTGTTCTTTCGATTCTCACAAGTATGTTTGTTGCACCGTTCTTTATTGTGATCACCAAAACAGTTGGTCAAATTGTTAATCAAGCGACAACATATCAGCCATTCCTTATGGGTATTGTCATTGCGGTTGTGATGGGCATGGCACTCACAGCACCAATTTCTTCAGCTGCCATTGCCATTGCATTAGGACTTAGTGGTTTAGCAGCTGGTGCAGCAGCGATTGGATGTGCAGCACAAATGATTGGCTTTGCAGTGATGACAAAACAAGACAATCCTTGGTCAAAGGTTATTGCAGTGGGGCTTGGTACGAGTATGCTTCAATTTGGTAATATTCTTAAATCCCCCGTTATATGGCTTCCTCCAATCCTTACAAGCGCCATTCTTGGTCCTGTTTCAACATTAGTATTCATGCTTGAAACAAACGCTTATGGGGCTGGTATGGGGACATCGGGACTCGTTGGTCCATTAACAACATATCGTACAATGGGGCCAGGATATGGGATTATTGTTGTATTGATGTTCTTTGTGTTTCCTTGGTTACTTAATTTATTGTTTTTTAAAGGTATGGTTCAACTTAAATGGATTAAAAAAGGATCACTTAAAATAGATAACATGGCTTAGTCCATGTTTTTTGTTTATAAGTGTACTATAATATGGATGATACTCATGATATAATGACACAAAGGAGGCATTTATGAAACGAGCAATTTTACTATGTGGTGGTATAGGTAGACGTATGTGGCCATATTCTGAAGTAAGAAACAAAGCCATGATGCCAATTAGTCTTGAACCGATTTTAATTCATAACATCAAGCTATTAAAACAACTTGGATTTAAATGTTTGGTGGTCGGAAGTCAAGGTATGAATGAAATCGCACATGCTACACATAAACAAGATGTAGAGATCTTAATTACTGATTTAACAGATGGTGATGCCAAGACATTACAACAAATGACAAATTTAAAAGTAGATGATCTTGTTTTATTTGGAAGTACTTATTACGATGAAGATGAACTCACTGCCTTTACTAGTAGTGACAAACTACTGATGATTCAAGAAACCAAACAACCCAAAGAACATATTGTGACTCAATTAGAACCTCATATGCAACCATTTATGGCCTATCCAAGAGGTGTAGATCAAGGCTATGTTTTAACTGGCATGAAGCTATTTGATGCTTTTATTGAATGGTTACCAGATCATATGGGTCGATTTACGCAAACAAAGGTTGGGGTGGGATCACCTGTAACATTTTGTCTTGAATCTACCATTAATGATGTTTTAGATTCACAACATGAAATCCCTTATTTTATTTCAAAAAATCATTATCAAGTTAGTAAACCTTGGCATGTTTTGCATCTTAATCAAATCATCAACCAACAAAGATGTTCCTTATTAGAATCAAATCCAAACTTTGAACAAGCAAAAATTCTGGTTGGTAAAAACACAATCATACAACCAGGTGTTGTCTTTGAAGGGCGTGCCATTATTGGTGATGATTGTGTCATCGAAAGACATGCAATCATTGGTGATGGGGTCGTTATCGGTAATCGATGTAAGATTCAAAACGGATCCAAAATTGGACAGCATTCAACCATTGGTAACGATTGTATTATTGGTTTTTGTGCTGAGCTATTAGGTGGGGTACTCATGGATAAAACATACTTTTATCATCATGGAGAATTTTATGGACTAACCGGTGAACGCGTTGATTTAGGTGCTGGCATTGTTTGTGGAACGCTTAGGTTTGATGATGGACAAACATCGCATTATATTCATGGTATTAAAGAAAAACCAAAGCACTTTGCTAATGCAACCTATTTAGGTGATTATGTTAGAACAGGTGTACACGTTTCATTTCAACCAGGATGTGTTGTTGGCACATCTTCAATCATTGGGACAGGTATTGTTGCCTCAGGCATCATAAAAAGCAACAAGCAACTTAGGTTGCAACAAACAATAGAAGTGATGGAATGGAGTCAAGAAAAATATGGGTGGTAAACGGATTGGACTTTCAGTCTATTTAGATTTTATGTCGTTTGATTTAATCAAACAACAACTGATTAACGCTTCAAAGCTTGGCTATACAGATGTCTTTACATCGCTTCAACTTCATAATCTCGGTTTTGAACACACCAAATCAATCGATGAAACGATGTATAAAGCATTATTTAAACAATGTCTTCAGTTGGGGATGCAATGCCATGTGGATGTGAATAAAGAGGTTTTCATTGCAATGGGTGCAACCATTGATAACTTAGCTATTTTTAAAGAATGGGGCATACCAATCATTCGATTAGATGGTGGCTTTAGTGATGATGAAGTAGTATCATTAACACATAATCCATTTAATATTATGATTGAAGATAACCTATCAAATGCTTTTGAACTACAAGATAGATTAAAAAAAGTATCAACACAAGGAAATAAAACAAACTATTCTGGTTGTCATAATTTCTTTCCTCATATTGATACAGGCTTATCACTTGAATTTGTTTTTAAAACAACACAACTATTTAAAAGTTATAACTTACAAACAGGTATCTTTATTAGCTCTCTTCATAGTTCAAATGATCTATACAACCAAAACAAGGGTGTTCCAACAATTGAACATCATCGCTACTTGCCTTCATATATTCAACTTCTTGAACTTGTAGCTCTTGATTGTTTTGACTTTATTATGTTTGGTGATAGTAGCCCAAGTGATGAAGAACTAAGAAGCGTTGCATCTGTTTTTAAAGCAAGTTATCAATTCGTTGATAAAGTTTGCTTAACCATTCCTGTTTCATTTGAACAAGGACTTAGAACAGATCAACTTGAATACCTCATGCAAACCATTCATCAAAATAGATGTGATCAACCAGAACTCGTGATTCGATCAACCATCACAAGAGAACAAATTATGGTGTCATCTAATTTACCGATACATCGGCCATTAGGCGCTATTACAGTTGATCATCAAGGGTGTGGTCGTTATGCTGGTGAACTTCAAATCGCACTTAAAGATTTACCTCCAAATGCATCTACAACAGTGATAGGTTATGTTAAGCCATACGCTAAGCACCTACTAAAATACTTGAAAGAGGCACATGTTGTGTTTAAACTCGTGACCTTTGTATAGC
This sequence comes from uncultured Erysipelotrichales bacterium, assembly GCA_964632125.1. Classification (GTDB taxonomy): domain Bacteria; phylum Bacillota_I; class Bacilli_A; order Erysipelotrichales; family CAZWEF01; genus CAZWEF01. The sequence continues at coordinate 1,020 of CAZWEF010000066.1, read as the reverse complement.
TATAAAAAAACCATCATGATAGATGGTTTTTCATGTATCCAGTGAAATTTGATGCCAATCTTGTTCATCACATATGAGCCACTCGAGCGCTCTTCTTCTTTCAACTACAATACTTGGATTCAATTCTCCGATAGATGTTTCAGGATGGATTCTTTGCTCTGTCGTTGCCCAGTGATAACGATAATACAAATCAAGCATGTCCAAAATCTCAGCTTTATTTCTTAATTGACATTGTTCTAAAAAATCTTCAAATGAATTAGCTTGAGATACAAACGAAATAGCCTGACTAACATCGCATATAGAGGATGCATCACTTATGTTGTCAATTAATCCTAACGCCCACACAAGCGCCCAATAGGCCTCGTATTCCCATGCAACATCTATAGCATCTTGTTTGCTGTGCATACCACTAAATAAACGGAGTTCTAATGCATTTAAATCTTGGCTAACACTAAATTTATTGAGTAGTGGTTTGAAATAAGCAACTGCTTGTTCATGCTCACCAGTTTCTACCAAACAAGCGACTTGGGTTGACAACAGTGCAGCAATAGCACGTCTACATATCGCATCAAGTGATTTTAATGTAATCTCGGATTCATCTTCTCTTAATGGTAAAGTTTCAAAACATGCAATGCCTAAACTTTTAATCTTTTTATTTGATGCATCTCGTCTTTTTTCAGTAACTGACATTTTCAACCTTCTTTCTTAATTGAATTTAAATAGTGTTCTTAATTTCATTATACACATGAAAGTTGTTAGAAACAACGAGTAAATGAGTTTCTAAATAAAAAAGGTTTTAAGGATTGAATAAGCATGATACTAAGATTGGATGATCGTCAGTTTAATAGATTGTTTGAATTGACAACACATAATACCTTTGAGATGTGATTAATCAGTTTGGAATAAATAGAATTAAGTCAAAAAAAACGTCATACATTGTTTGTATGACGATCATTTCTTATGGTGCGGGTGACAGGAATCGAACCTGCACGCCGTAGGCGCTAGATCCTAAGTCTAGTG
>CAZWEF010000065.1:0-9426 GCA_964632125.1 uncultured Erysipelotrichales bacterium | reverse complement strand
GTTTATAAAGCTCTCGCTCTTTTTTACTTAATTTGTTTGGCACAACAACTTTAATCTTCACAAGTTGATCGCCTTTATGAGATGAGCGAATATCTTTAAAACCTTTTCCTTTTAAACGAAGTAACTGTTCAGGCTGTGTTCCTTCAGGTATTCTAAGTTCAACCTCACCATAAATAGTTGGTACATCAATAGAAGCACCAAGTGCAACATCTGCAACGCTTACAGGCACATCAATGTAAACATCGTTACCTTCGCGTTTAAAGTGCTTATGTGGTTCCACCATGATTTCAATGTATAAATCACCATTAGGCCCACCATTAACACCACGATTACCTTTACCTTGAACACGTAATGATTGACCAGTTTGGATACCTGCAGGTATTTTAACTTCAACTTTAATGTCTTTAGTCTCATAACCTGCACCATGACAAACGTGGCACTTAGTTTTAATTTTTTTACCAGTTCCATGGCAATCAGGACAAACTCCAGTTGATTCAACAACACCAAAAAATGTACGTTGTTGTTGACGAACTTGTCCAGTACCATGACAAGTAGAACAATTGGTCACGTCACTTGTTGTTTCGCCACCACTGCCATGACAATGGCTACATGTTTGTTCGACACGTAGTGGTATTTCAGCATCAACACCATTAACTGACTGCATAAATGTTACTTTATATCGAATGAACCGATCTTCACCTTGTCTTGGACCATTTGATGATTGACGTCTACCAGACCCAAATATATCACCAAATAAATCTTCAAAGCCACCAAATCCACTAAACCCGCCATTAAATCCTTGTCCGCCAAAACCACCAGCTTGTGGATCAACACCAGCATGACCATATTGATCATAAGCTGCACGTTTATTGGCATCACTTAATACTTCATAAGCTTCTTGCGCTTCTTTAAATTTAGCTTCTGCATCTGCCTCTTTGTTCACATCAGGGTGATACTTTTTAGCTGCAGCACGATATGCTTTTTTAATCTCTGCATCGCTTGCTGATTTAGACACCCCTAGTACTTCATAAAAATCTCGTTTATTCATCTAGCCACCCCTTAAATAAATAGAAGTTCAAAAGAACTCCTATTTCTCTTCAAAGTCAGCATCTACGACATCTTGTTGAGGTTGACTTTCACTACTTTCACTAGCTTGTTGATTTGCAGCAGCTTGTTGGAAAGAAGCAGCCATTTGTTCAATTGCTGAGATTTTTGCTTCTAGTGTATCATAGTCTTCTTGTTCTAAAGCTGTCTTAATTTCTTCTTTAAGTTTCTCTGCTTCTTCTTTTTGTTTTGCATCAATTTGATCTTTTTGCGCTTCTAATGAACGATCAATTTCATTCATTAATGACTCTGCTTTGTTTTTAAGTTCTACTTGTTTTAAACGTTTTTCATCAGCATCTTTATTCATTTCAGCTTCTTTAATCATACGATCAATTTCTTCTTGAGACAATCCTGAATTACCTTGGATTGTAATTGATTGTTCTTTATTTGTACCTAAATCTTTTGCTTTAACATGTACAATACCATTCACATCAATATTAAATGTGACTTCAATTTGAGGTGTATTACGTGGTGCAGGTTGAATACCATCAAGTTTAAATAAACCTAAAGATTTATTATCACGTGCCATAGGACGTTCCCCTTGAAGGACATTCACATCAACAGCTGGTTGGTTATCAACAGCAGTTGTAAAGATTTGTGATTTTGTTGTTGGGATTGTTGTATTACGTGGAATTAAAACTGTCATGACTTCTCCAGCAGTCTCAATACCAAGTGATAATGGTGTCACATCTAATAAAACGATGTCTTTAACATCCCCAGTGATAACCCCACCTTGAATTGCAGCACCCATGGCAACAACTTCATCTGGGTTAACTGATTTATTTGGTTCTTTTCCTAATTCATTTTTAACAGCTTCTTGAACTGCAAGAATACGTGTAGAACCACCTACAAGTAATACTTGGTGAATATCAATTGCAGACACACCTGCATCTTTTAATGCTTGACGAACTGGTCCTAATGTGCGTTCAACAAGTGATTTAGTCATATCATCAAATTTAGCGCGTGTTAAACTCATTTCTAAATGGACAGGTCCATCTTCATTCATCGTAATGAATGGTAATGAAATTTGTGTTTGAGTCACACCTGATAAATCTTTTTTCGCTTTTTCAGCAGCTTCTCTTACACGTTGCATTGCCATTTTATCTTTGGTTAAATCAACGCCTGAATCTTTTTTAAATTCTGACACAATGTAATCCATCACAACTTGGTCAAAATCATCTCCACCTAAGTGATTATCACCTGCAGTAGAAAGCACTTCAAAAGTACCATCAGCAAGATCAAGGATTGAAACGTCAAATGTTCCACCACCTAGGTCATATACCAAAACTTTTTGCTCAATATGTTGTTTATCAATTCCAAAAGCAAGTGCAGCAGCTGTTGGTTCATTGATAATACGTTCTACTTCTAGACCAGCAATTTTACCAGCATCTTTTGTTGCTTGACGTTGGGCATCATTGAAGTATGCAGGTACAGTGATAACAGCACGACTCACTGTTTCACCTAAGTAACCTTCAGCAACAGCTTTTAGTTTTTGTAAAATCATTGCAGAAATTTCTTGTGGTGTATAATCTTTTCCTGCTGCGTGTACTTTTTCATTTGTACCCATTAAACGTTTTACTGATTGAATCGTATCTTTATTTGTTACAACTTGACGTTTAGCTGCTTCACCAACAATGATTTCATCATTTTTAAATGCAACAACTGAAGGTGTAGTACGATTCCCTTCTGCATTAGGGATAACTTTTGCTTCACCATTTTCCATAATACTAACACATGAATTTGTTGTTCCTAAGTCAATTCCAATTACTTTACTCATATTACGTAGCCTCCTTATTCGCTAACTTTTACTAGACTTGGTCTAATAACTCGATCGTTCATTTGATAACCCTTTTGCATCTCTTCAACCACAACACCAGTTGGCTTGTCACTTTCAACAGTTGCAATTGCTTGATGCTTGTTTGGGTCAAATACTTGGTTCATGGCTTCAATGACTTCAACACCATGGTTTTTAAGCACTGTTGTAAACTGGCTCACAATCATTTCAAAGCCTTTTAAATACTTGGCCATTTCTTCATTGCCTTGATTACTTGAAATAGCACGTTCTAAATTATCAATCACAGGTAATAAATCTGTTACGATTGACTGAGCTGCATATGTACGAAGTGTTTGGTATTCGTTTTGCATACGACGTTTGGTGTTTTCCATATCGGCATATACACGATAATACTCATTCTTCCACTTCTCTGCTTCTTGTTCAAAGTTTACCTCTGGCACTTCAACATGTTCAACTTGCTCTTCAACTAATTCTTCAGTTGCCACATTGTCTTTTTTGTCTTGACTCATCCAATCACCTCTATTTTTTCTTAAACATTTCTTCAATTCGTTGACTGACATATTCTAGTAATCCAACCACTTGGTCATACTTCATTCTTGTAGGACCAATAATGGCTATAGTTCCCTTTTCTCCATCAATATGATAAGAGGAACTAATAACTGTAACATCTTCTAATGCCAACAAATTTTCTTTTCCGATTTTGACACTTAATCCATTCTCATCTAAATGAAGTTGTCGCAAAAATTGTTCATTGTTCATCATTTCCATTAAATGTCTAATTTTATCTAAATCATTAAACTCTGGTTGATACAACATATTGGTTGTACCAGATGCATAAACACGTTCATTGACAAAACGACTAAACACTTGCATAAAAGCCAAAATCAACAGTTCGTATTTTTTTACTTTCTCTTGTAAAACCGGCTTAACAACCGTTTCAATTCGACTTGGTATATCTGCAATCACTGTACCAATCAACAAATCGTTGAGTATATCAACACAATTTTGTAAATCAAACAATGAAACATCATCATTTAATTCAAATGTACGATTTTGAACATGTCCATGATTGGTTACAATAATAGCAGTTACAGTCGTTGCTTCTAAGGGAATAATTGAAATCTTTTGAAGTGTTTCACTTGCACCTTTTGATCCAAGTACAACTGACGTTAAGTTTGTTAATTCACTTAAAACATTACAAACTTCTTTAAAAACATCATTTAATTCCAATCCCTTTTGACTCAAAACGGGTTGCAACTGATTTTTCATATGATCATCGATTTGTGTCTCCATTAAATGAAGTACATAATAACGATAACCTAGTGCACTTGGTATGCGCCCTGATGATGTATGGGTCTTTTCTAAGTAACCAAGCGTTTCTAGTACAGCCATTTCATTTCGAATGGTTGCGCTTGAAAAAGGTAAATCATACTCATTCATCAACGTTTTAGAACCCACTGGTTCTGCTTTATTAATGAAACTCTCAACAATCGCTTTTAATATTTGCAATTGTCGCTCTGTAAGCATGCCATCACCACCTTTAGCACTCTAACTTATCTTGTGCTATTATCATTATAACATAAAAATTAGCACTGTCAATAGACAAGTGCTAAAATGTTTAATTTATTTTAAACAATCAACAAGTATATCATTTAAAATGAGATACCCTTTTTTTGTTGTACTCAAATATGATTGATTTAACATTAAATGATGACTCTTTATATAATCATGCAATACACTAAAATCATCCAACAAACATGAATTAAATAATTGGCTATAAACATTCAAGTCAATGCCCTCTGTTTTTCTAAGACCAACCATTAAGTATTCATATCGTTCATCATCCATGGTTAAGGATATGACTTCTGGATCATATTGTTGATTTAGATACTTTGATAAGTTTTTTGTGTTTTGTCTTCTTTGATGATGATAGTAACTTGAAGCATTGAGACCCAAACCAATATAAGCATCAAAATGCCAATATGCTAAATTATGTTTGGACTCATAGCCATTCAATGCATAATTACTTATTTCATAGCGTTTTAATTGATGGTTTGCTAATGTTGTTTCAACTAAATCATCAATGAGTATACCCATTTCTTGGCTAATTGGTTGATACCCATCAACCTTTAGCTTAGTATGGTCCTCTAAAATGAGTTCATAATAAGAAATATGTTGAACACCAACTTGATGGATCCAATCTAAATCATTTTTGATATCCTGCAAAGTCTGGTTTGGTAAACCATACATAAAATCTAGTGAAATATTTTTAAAACCAACAGCTTTAGCATCTTGAATTACTTTGATAACATCGTTCATTCGATGTTTTCTTCCAACAAGTTGAAGTAGATGATTATTTGTTGTTTGTACCCCTATACTGAGTCGATTAACACCATATTGTTTAAGCAAAGAGAGTTTATCGATTGATGCACTTTCTGGATTCACTTCAACTGTATACTCTTCAACATTTTGTGTATAAGGATTTAAAAAGACTAAGAGCGTTTTTATTTGTTCAAGGGATAGTGCAGAAGGTGTTCCTCCACCAATATAAATGGTTTTAAACTGACCTGTTGGGTGTGTTTTCATTTCTTCTTTTAAAGCAATCAAGTACTGATCTGCCCAATCATTTTTATAAAAAACTTTTGCAAAATCACAGTACGTGCAAATATGGTGGCAAAAAGGGATATGTACATATAAAGATTGAATCATTAGCACTCCGTCATTTCATGAGAATAAACAGCAAGACCACCAAGCGCTGTTTCACGATATTCTGGTTTCATATCAAGGCCTGTTTGATACATGGTTGCCACCACCATATCAAAGCGAACACGACTTGTTCTAAGCGAACCTAAATGCTTTGCATATAAACAAGCATCCAGAACACGCAAAGCAGCAATACCATTTCTTTCTATACATGGAATTTGAACATAACCAAGTACTGGATCACATGTAAGTCCTAAATGATGTTCCATTGCGATTTCCGCAGCATATTCAATTTGGTCTAAGCTGAGGTTTTCAACAAATGCAAGCGCCGCACTTGCCATACTACACGCTGTACCAACTTCAGCTTGGCACCCTCCCCTAGCACCAGAAATAGATGCATTGTATTTAACGACATTACCAAACAAGCCCGCAATGGCTAATGCTTTTTTAAGACGGGCTTTTGATACTTGCTGATCATGATATAAATAATACAAAATCGCAGGCATAACGCCACTTGCACCACAAGTTGGCGCTGTGACAACATGATGTCCCATAGCGTTCTCTTCACTAACAGCATAAGCATACGCACTAATAAGTAGCTTTTCTTTCTCTTGAGGCGACGTTGCATTTAACGCTCTCAAATGGAGTGAACGTGCCATTTTTTTCAGTTTCAATTCACCAATTAAATAACCAGTTCCCTTTAGACCAGCTTCAACTGAATGAAACATTGCCATTAAAACAGTTTCTAAAAAAGCATCAAAGTCTTTACCTTCAACAGATTCAATGTAGTCATATAAAGTCATGTTCTTTTCTTGAATATAAGCATAAATTTGACTCATCGAATGATGAGGATATTCAATTGTTTTAAGATCACATGTAACACCATCTAGATACAACTCCCCGCCTCCAACTGAGTTAAATGCCATCTTAACTGGTTCATCGTTAAATACACCCTCAAAAACCAAACCATTGGCATACGTGTTCAAAGGTTCAATTTGATGCTTAATGGTAGCATTGGGCAAGATAGATAAAATGATTGTATCTGTCCCATGACCAATACCAGTAAGTGCAAGCGAATCATGTAATGTTACCACAACATCATGAGCATTCGGATAAGCTTGTTGAAACATCATACTAGCATGCATTGGTGCAATCGTATGACTTGAAGACGGACCTGGTCCTATTCGATAAAAGTTTTGTAAACTGTGCATCACGTCATCTCCTTAATATAAATAGTTCCAATCCCTTGTATTTATCTACTTTACCTAATTTAATCCCTTCATCTAACGAGGCCAACTGACTAAGTGTTTGAAGCAGTTGATCTTTTGAATAACGATATGTTTGACCAGCCGCTAGCTTAACACGATATGGGTGCACACCTAAATATTGAGCAATAGCTTGTTGGGTCATACCTTCACTTAACAATTGTTTCACTTGAAACAGTAAGCGAATTTGACCAGCGATTAAAACAACGAGCTTAATGGGTTCAACTTGTTGAACCATTAAATCATTAAGTAATCTAAGCGCTTCATTTGTTTTATGTTGTACCATGGCATCAACCAGTAAAAAGACATTGTCTTCTAACCGTTTAGTCATCAGTTTTTCAATCACATCAATGGTAATGGGTTGTCCATATAAAGATAGTTTTTCAACTTCACTTGTCATAATCATCATATCATGCTCTAAATACTGCACCATGTAACGATAGCTCTCATCATCAAGTTCAAGTTTTTTTGATTTAATTAATTGGCCAAGCATTGATTCAAAGTTTTTTTCATTCAGAGTTTCTGCCTCAATCACTTGACAAAGCTTCTTGATTGTTTTAACCACTTTTTTTCTTTCATCTAACTTTTCGTACTTAGCCACAATCACAACATGAATTTGATCATCTTGCCTTTCAAGTAAACTGATAAGTGAATCAGGATGGACGTCAAAAGGCGTTTTAACTGACTGAGTTGTTAGAAAAAAAGGTTGTTCAATCAAGATTAATTTCTCTTCAGCAAAAAGACCTATGGTTAAAGCCTCTTCAACCATTTGTTCAATTGGCGTTTGTGTGCATTGATAGGTTGTTTTATTGTAAGGATCAACCTTTAGTTTATTGATTAATTGTTCAACTTCCTTTTGAACAAAATAATCATCTTGTCCTACTATTAAATAATTCATTGTATCACCAACATCATTATACCTTTTTTTTAATCATTCGTATAGAGATAAAACCGATTTGCTTTAAACTCAATGACCATTTTACCTGTGAAACGCGTCTCAAGTAACGGAATTTGTAATGCTTGCAAACGACTTACAACAAGCTTACTCGGGTGATTATAAGGATTACGCAGTCCCACGGAATTGATTGCAACTTTAGGCATAATTGTTCGAAGAAAAGATGCATGACTTGATGTTGCGCTTCCATGATGACCTATCTTTAGGATATCAACTTTTAAATAAGGATATTTCTTGATGATACTCAATTCTTCCACAACACTAGCATCCCCCATAAGTAATAGTTTAGTTTTAAGTAACTCAATGTATAAAACCATACTTTGATTATTTGATTCAATCTCTTGATGAGGATTAAGATTATGAATAACAAGCCCCTCATGAATAATGGGATCTACTAAGGATAAAACAACTTGATGTACCTTGATTTCTTTTTTAATCAACTCAATCCCACCCGCATGATCGAGATCTGGATGGGTTATGATCAAATAATCAAGTGATGTCAACCCTTGACTTTTTAAATATGGAAGCACAACTTGACTTGTAGCATAACTTGTTCCAGTATCAATTAAGATTGATGTTTGGTGGTGCATGATTAAAAAAGCATCACCTTGTCCAACATCTAATATTGTTAAAGCCGTATCAAAACGTGGATATTTAAGCATACCAATCAAGCAAACTATGCCAATCAACCCAATGATAAAAGATTTTTTGATTAGTACATACAAAGAAGTAACATAAAACCATAACCAATGTAAACTAGGGTAACCAAAAACAATCATCAATTGCAATGGCATTAATAGATTGGTGATTATTTGTAACAAACCAATCATGATGTTTGTTATAAACGATAACACAGGTAAGCATAAAACAACTAACAATGCATAAAACAAACCAGTAAAGATTGGTGTCATCAGCAATTGATTTAAAATAAGCATGATGTTAAATTCAAATTGGTAATAAATCATGATTGGAAATGTACATATGACTAGCATCAAAAGTCGATGTTTTTTAATCAATAATTGAAGTAATGCCATATAAAAGGACAACACAAACCCGGGATGAAACAAGAAAAAGCGATTCATTAGAAGCAACAAAATACCACTTAGCGAAAGTGCATCAAGTTTAGATAATTTTAAATACCTAAAGCAAAGTGTTAGATATGCTCGCGTTGCCGAAGTTGAAAACCTTAAAATATAAAGATAGAAACCAAGCACAAGCATGATGATTGTTGACCTTATTTTTGGTGGTAAAAACCCAAGTAAACGCTCTAAAAGTGATGCAAACCAATTAAAGTGCATGCCTGAAATCACGACTAAATAAGTGAGTGAAAGTGGTGCCATTGATTCTTTCACTTGGTTGTTACCAAAGCCAAAGATCATGTCCTCTAGATAACCTTTTGTTGGCATGGTAAATTGTGATAAGTAATGAGATAAATGTGTATGAATACTTGATGAAACAGATTCGTATGATAAAATTTGACATTTATAGGTGAGTCTTATACTTCTTGCATACATAGCATAGTTAAATAATGGTTGATTGTTTGTACTTAATATAGGAAGACATTTTGTAAGTCTAAATGTATAAATATGGTATAGTTCTAGCGA
>CAZWEF010000064.1:0-9453 GCA_964632125.1 uncultured Erysipelotrichales bacterium | reverse complement strand
AAATTACATGACATTCCAAATACAGTGAAACAAGCCATGAAACAATTAGCTAAATTAGGTGTTGACATGGTCAATGTGCATGCATCTGGAGGTGTTGACATGATGAAAGCAGCAATTGAAGGTCTAGAAGCAGGAAAAATAAAAGAACAAAGACCCAAATGCATTGCAGTGACACAACTAACGTCGACAGATCAAGAGATGATGAATCAACAACTACTGATTGCTGGTAGTGTTAATGACGTGGTTCTTCATTATGCAAAAAATGCTTATGAAGCAGGATTAGATGGTGTTGTTTGTTCACCGCTTGAAGCACCCATCATTCATCAATTTGTCTCACCAAGCTTTTTAACTGTGACACCAGGGATTAGACAAGCAAGCGACGCTGTTCATGATCAAAAACGAATAGCAACACCCGCTTATGCAAAAGAACTGGGGTCAGACTATATCGTGGTAGGAAGAAGCATTACAGCAAGTCCGCATCCACTGGATGCCTATGAATTAGTATGTAAGGAGTTTAATTAATATGGAAAAAACAATTGCATCACACTTACTTGAAATTAAAGCAGTCTTTTTAAGACCCAATGAACCATTTACTTGGGCATCTGGCATTAAGTCACCTATTTATTGTGACAATCGATTAACACTGTCATATCCTGTTGTTCGTGATGATATTAAAAAAGGATTGGCTGCACTTGTTGAAACACACTACCCACAAGTCCAATGCTTAATGGGAACTGCAACAGCAGGTATTGCCCATGCAGCGCTCGCAGCAGACAAACTAGGCATACCGATGGGTTATGTGCGTGGGGGACAAAAGCAACATGGACGAAACAACCAAATTGAAGGAATGGTTTTTCCAGGTATGAAAGTGGTTGTTGTTGAAGACTTACTTTCAACAGGAAAAAGTAGTTTAGAATGTGTTGAAGCATTGAAGGAAGCAGGGTGTGATGTGTTAGGACTAATCGCAATCTTTAGTTATGAATTGCCTAAACTCAAAGAAAACTTTGAAAAGCTTAGTTATCATACACTCACAAACTATGACACACTAGTTGAGGTTGCCATTGAACAAGACTATATTAAAAAAGAAGACCTTTCAAAGCTAAAGCTTTGGAAACAAAATCCATCCGACCCCTCTTGGATGCAAAAACTGTAGCATATGACTTTCATTTTGATGGAAATTGTCCTATAATTTATGTATATGAATATGAAGGAGGAAAAGAAATGAAAAAATGGTTATGTGTCCCTTGTGGTTATGTTTATGACCCTGAAGTTGGTGATCCAGATAGTGGTATTGCTCCAGGAACAGCATTTGAAGACATCCCTGAAGATTGGGTTTGCCCATGGTGTGGTGTTGGCAAAGCTGACTTCGAACTAGTTGAAGAATAAGAAAAAACAAGCAATTAGCTTGTTTTTTTGTTTCTAAAGTATTGATTAACGTTTACGAATTGATTCTACTGGATCTAGATTTGCTGCTCTAAGTGATGGAATAAGACCTGCAATCACCGCAATCAACATACAAAGTCCAATTAGTATTGCCGCTGTTTCTAGTGGTAACTGTGCAACATTAAATGCAGGTATATTTGGATTTGTTTGACGTAAAAACATCGTCACAAGTGTATTGATGGTAATGGTAATTCCATAAGCCACACTGACACCAAGCACACCGGATAAGAAACCAATACCTAGAGATTCACTAATAAACATATTACGGATATCTTTTTTACGACCACCAATGGCTCTTATAATCCCAATTTCTCTTTGTCGTTCAAGCACCGAAATGTAGATAACGATGGCAATCATCAAAATTGCAACAACTACAGACACACTAGAAAAAGCAATAAGTCCATTTCTTACCATGTTTAAGATATTATCAACAGTACCAAGTATTTGTGCTGCAACCGATTCAAATCGATAGGTTGATTGACTATCTGTTAATTCTTTGGTATACGTGGTGATATCTTTTGTATCATTCATGAAGACGAGCATTCGAGGTGCTTTAATATCTTCTTTTTTGATACCAAAGTAAGTATCAAGCATAGAGAATGTTGTTTCAGGATTCATATACAAAACATCTAATAAAGTGTTTTGCGCAGATACACCAACAATCTTTGCCTCAACAATTTTCACTTCAGGTTGTCTTGATCTAAAATTAGAGATTGAAAAGTAAAGTGGTTGGTCAATTAAATCAGTCACACGTCCATTTTCACCAACAAGCTTTTCTGCAGTTGATTGAGCAATGACAATTTCAAGTGTGCCATCATCAGTTACATTAGGAAGGCGACCTGCTGAGAATGTATCAGATAAAGTACTAGAAGACGTGATGTTTGTGATAAAAAAGAATGGCGGTAAAGGGTCAAATGATTCTCTATTTTCAGAAAAATTTTGAATGTTTGCAAAGTCTTTATTCGTTGAAGCAAGACTTGGTACAATTTCATTAGGTACCAACATATACCCATCAATACGATCACTTAGTGCTAACACTGGATCAATGTCTGTATGAGTCATCATTTTAAAACTTGGATCAGTCACGCTTTTAATATCTAATTCATCGTTACTCTTTTGTGAAACAAAAACATTAGAGGCAGGGAATATTTGCATAACTTGATCTTGGACTACTTGTTTTGTTCCTGTTGTCAGTGCAAGCGCTAATGCAATCCCAATAATACCAATAGATAAACCAATTGCAGTCCAAATGGTTCTTCCTTTTTTAAACCAAAGATTTCGATAAGACAAACGAAGCGCAGTCAAAAATGACATATTCGACTTGGTTTCTTTTTTAACAATGTTACTTGCATCATGACCAGGTTTATTTTCAATGTGATCAACAATTTCTCCATCTTTCATCACAATGATTTGATTAGCATATTCACCAGCAAGCTCAGGAGAATGCGTCACCATGATAACCAAACGCTCTTTAGCAATCTCCTTTAATATCTCCATGACTTGAATACCTGTTTGTTGATCTAAAGCACCAGTAGGCTCATCTGCCAAGATAATATCAGGGTTATTTGCAAGCGCACGAGCAATTGCAACACGTTGCTTTTGTCCCCCTGATAAGCGATTCACTTTCTTTTTCATGTGTTCTTTTAAACCAACTTGATCAAGTAATTGAATGGCTCTTTGACGACGCTCTTTTTTACTTACATTTGAAATATCAAATGCAAGTTCAACATTCTCTAATCCATTTAATGAATTAATCAAAGTAAAATGTTGGAAAATAAACCCCACTGTATTTTTACGATGTGAATCAATATCTTTACCTTGTGCTTCTTTTAAAGATTTATTGTTGATGACAACATCACCCTCAAAATCACTATCAAGAGCACCCAAGATATTCATAAGTGATGTTTTCCCACATCCTGAAGGCCCAACAATGGCCACTAAGTTGCCTGGTTTAAGCTCAAAGTTCAATCCTTTTAATGCAGGAACATCATGATTGCTTAAATGATACGTTTTTTTAAGATCTTTAACAATTAACATAACTGGCCTCCTATTCATCTCTCAATGCATCAATAACTTGCATTTTTGTTGCTTTTCTAGACGGTAAATAACCCGCAATTGCTGCCACAACTGTACTAATCAATACCAATGTGATTAAAAACAACCCAGGTATTTGAATGTTGGTACCAATTAAAGTTCCCATTAAAGGAATTTGAATAAATCCTGTTGCATCAAATCCAGTTAAACTTGAGACAATCGGTTCAGCGATTGGAATTAAAGCAAAGGCAAAGAGAATACCAAGCAACCCAGAAAACAAACCAAGCAAAATGGCTTCAGACTGAAACACCCGCATAACATCCTTATTACGTGCACCAACGGCTTTTAAAATACCAATTTCAACACGACGCTCTAAAATACTTGAAAACAAAACAATTGCAATCAAAATGGAAGACACAACCATGGCAACCACTAAAAACACAACCATAACAACTTGTACAAGATTAATGACAGTTGACAATGCATTTTTAAACGACATCGCAATGTTATTAGCCTGTCTACCCAATTTGTTACTTGCAGCAAATCCATTACCAACTCCCCCATTTGCTGGATCATTGATCCAACTTGCAACACTAGGCGTATTGACAACATCTTTTACAATAACTTCAAATGATGTAGCATCTGCTTTTGTTACTTGATCGTAAAATGTCGTGCCTCCAGGTAGTTGAATACTTTTATAAAAATCGATCATATCATCATTATTGAAATAAATACTTGACATATTTAAATCAATCTCATCCATAATCCCAACAATGGTAAAGCTTCTTGTTTGTGTTAAACCAGGTAAAGCAACACCAAGTGTTAACTCTTTCCCAATCATATCTTTAATTGGTGTCTCTTTATTGAGCCCAAGCAAAGCAATCAAATTTCTAGCAGTTGATTGATTAATCAACAACTCATTTGATTGAGTCGGTAATGAACCAATGACAAATGATGACAAAGAATCCAAGTACTCAAAAGGGGCATATGCTTGAACACGTGCATCTACTGTTTTAGCATCAATTGACCAAGTGACATTACTTACATCTAAAGAAGGACGAATAAGCGCAACATCATCAAGCTTCCTTATATTATCAAAATGACTGATATCTGTTTGATAAACGATTTGATTTTCATCATTGCGATAGTTGCTAGAAACATTTAAAACATTGGCATTACCAAAACGAACAATTTGTTCATCAATGAATTGATTGGCGCCAACACCAAGTCCAGAAACAAGCGTAATCCCAGCAATACCAATAGACCCAGCAATGGCTGTGATGGCAACACGTCCAATTTTCTTTTTCATATTACGAAGCGATAGTTTAAACGCTTCCTTAAATGGCATTGAACGATTTTTCTTTGTGAGTGATGTTGCTTGAACATCTAGATTGGCATTTTTAATGGTCTCAATTGACTGAACTTCACCATCCAACATAGAAATAACACGCGTCGAATAATCAAAAGCCAATTGACGATTATGAGTCACCATGATCACAAGCTTATCATCAGCAATGCTTTTAAGCAGTTCCATAATGGATAAACCCGTTTCCGTATCAAGCGCACCAGTCGGTTCATCAGCTAATATAATGTCAGGGTTATTTGCAAGAGCCCTAGCAATTGCAACACGCTGTTTTTGACCACCAGACAACTGACCTGGCAAATGATCTGCATATGCATCAATCCCGACTTGACTAAGTAACTCCATTGCACGATCATGTCGTTGTTTTTTTGAAAGACCAATGAGGGTCATAACCAGTTCAACATTCTCTAATGCAGATAAATGCTCAATCAAGTTAAACTGTTGAAACACAAATCCAATATTGTACTTACGGTACACATCCCAATCATTTAGTTTGTATCGTTTGGTTGATTTACCATCGATGATGAGCTCACCTTTAGTTGGAAAATCAAGACCAGCAATAATGTTTAATAACGTTGATTTACCACAACCTGATGGTCCTAAAATGGAAACAAATTCACCTTTATCAAAACTTAAATCCAATTGTTTTAACGCAGTAAATGTTGTTTGTTTATCAATCTTAAATGATTTTGTAATCTTTTTTAATTCAAGAATCATAACGGCCTCCTTAGTAATGACATCCTTTGTACTACTTAACTAATACAATAATACTTTAAATGAAAAAAGTCAAGCTTTGATAGAGAAATTGAAAGTTTCATAACTTATTAACCAACAAACTTGAAAAACCTTTAAAAATAAAGCCATTTGAGTTAAAATAGACATGAGGTGAATAAAATGACAATATTTGAATCATTTAAACTAAAAAACTTAACCATTAAAAATCACATTGGTATTGCACCTATGTGTACGACCATGGTCACTAAAAAAGATGGTGTTGCGACATCTTTTCATTTAGCACATTATACAACATTAGCACTAGGACAAGTCGGGCTCATTGTTCAAGAAGCCACAGCTGTTACAAGTGAAGGGCGCATCTTAGATACAGATTTAGGTTTGTACAATGACTTGCAAGAAGAAGCATTAAAAAAGATTGTGGCAAGCGTACATGAAGTGGGGGGTATCATTGGTATACAACTCAACCATGCAGGTAGAAAGTCCCAAGCAGGAGAAGCCATTATAGGACCAAGTGCGATAGCTTTTGATGGCTATCAAACGCCAAGCATGATGTCTGTTGAAGATATTCAACGTGTTGTTAAGGCATTTGGTGACGCAGCCAAAAGGGCATCGCGACTAGGCTATGACTTTATTGAAATTCATGGGGCACATGGCTATCTCATTAATCAATTCATATCACCACTTTCAAATAAACGAGACGATCATTATCAAGAACCACTGGCACTTTTAACTGATGTTTACCATGCCATTAAACAAAATTATGATGGTGTCATCACAGTTCGCTTAAGCGTTGAGGAATATGCCCAAGGTGGTCATCACATTTCAGACTATGTTCAGCTTTCTAAGCAACTAGAACAACTTGGTATTGATGCCATTAGTGTTAGTACTGGTGGGGTTGTTGGTAACGTAACGTACCCAGTTGGCCCTAATTATCAAGTTGATTTTGCAACTCAAATTAAACAAGCAGTTAAAATACCTGTTTTTGTAGCTGGTAAAATTGATACACTAAACGATACACAAGATGCACTAAGCACAGGCATTGATATGGTTTTAAATGGACGTCAAGCCCTTCGTAACCCTTACTTTGCGCTAAGTTACGCAAAAGAACTCGGTGTCTTAGACCAACTTGATGTACCCGTTTATTTAAGTCGTGGGTTTAGGTGATCATATGGATTTAAACAAACATTGGTGGCAATTATTAGGATTTGCTTTAATCGTTATTATTTTAAACCAAATGATTACCAATTACATTGCCTTTGGTAACTTACTAGGGATCATTCTTAAACTATTTCAACCATTTATCATTGCTTTTGTATTTGCTTACTTACTGTATCCACTAGTAAAAGTAATTGAAACCAAAGTCATTAAAAAAATAATACCCAATGCACAACAAAAGATACATTATTGGATATCTATTTTTTTGAGCTATACAATCATTATTGGATTACTTGTGATTTTAGCAAGTTGGCTAATTCCGATGATCATGGATAATCTGGGTCTTGTCACACCATCATTAATTGATAAATACATTGAGAATGCTAGAACCATTTTTACTGAATTACAAGCAACGTTTGATTTCTTGAAAAACATTGATTTTATTGATCTAATGGATCATTTCTTTGCTTGGTTTTTCAATTTGTTTAGCACCAACAATATTCAAAACTACCTAAGACAAATTATATCATTAACATCAGCATTGTATGTATGGGTAATGGGTATCATCATCAGTATTTACATGTTGATAGAAAAGGATCATCTCTTTCATACAACATCTAAGTTCTTTAGTTTGTTTATCAAAGAAAAAGACTTAAATCATGTTAAATCATACATCACAAAAGTGAACGATGTCTTCATCAAATTCTTTTTTGGAAAAGCATTGGATTCACTTATTATTGGTATTTTAGCAGCCATAGGCTTTTATTTTCTAAATGTACCATTGTTTTTAGTTATGGCATTCGTTATTATGGTTACCAATATGATTCCCTACTTTGGCCCATTTATTGGTGGTATTCCAGTAACTTTGGCAACCCTTATCATCACTCAAGATTTTTTGGCAGCCCTTTGGGTAGGTCTCTTTATTCTAGCTTTGCAACAGTTTGATGGCTTGTACCTTGGACCTAAGATACTTGGTGATTCAGTGGGTGTATCCGCTTTTTGGGTCATTGCATCAATCACACTTGGTGGCGCAATGTTTGGCTTTGTAGGACTGGTTTTATGTGTCCCTATAGCAGCAACCATTCGCTTGTTGTTTAACGACTACTATCACTATAAAAAGAATAAAACAAGCACACAACATAAGGATGGTGATTAAATGAAAACAAAAAATGTGGTTTTAAATTCATTAGCTGATGTTTTACCTTACTTTTTAATTGGGGTACTTGGGTTTATTAAAATGGTTGTATTCAAAAAAGTTTTTAGTACCCAACTCAATGATGCATTTAACTTCACCAACACAATTATTGGCTACTTCTTTGTAGCCGAGGCGGGTTTAACAGGAGCCGTCATGTACCATCTTTATCGGCCATTTGTTGAAGATGATAAAGACCGTATCCGTGCTTTATTTACAGGATCAATTAGAATCTTTCGTGTACTTGGTTTAGCCATATTGGCATTGGTTTTGTTTTTTACATTGATCATGGGCGTATTGCCATCTGCATTTAAGATTACTAGTGAAATCTATTGGGAAATCCTTATCTCCTTTTTAATTATTTGTGTGGCTTACCTCATCCCTTCATTTGGTTACTCACACACATACAACGCTTTATTTGCTTCAAGTCAACAACAATACATCTATTCAATTATTTTCAATGTATTACGTATTGTGGTTGATGTTGCAACCATATTCTTTATTCGCATCTATCCAAACTTATTTACAGTATCTTTGATTATTCTAATCGTAAAAATCATTGAAGAACTCGTTGTAGATTGGTTTGGTAAAAAGAAATTTCCTTGGGTTCATCAAGTTAAAAAACCAGATATGACACCAGCAAGAACAACTTTGGACGTAACACGTAATCATATTGGAGGATTAATTGTTAAAAGCGTTGACATCATTGTCCTTCAAATGGTTGTTCAAAAAGACGGATACACAACCATTTACAATAACTACTTACTGATTCCTTTGTTTATATCAACCGTTCTCACACGAATCAACAATGCTATTTCACATGCATTAGGTCAACTCTTTGTCACTGAATCAAAGAAACGAATGCTTTCTTTGAGTGTTGAATACATTGTTGGAATTGTTATAACAGCTTTAAGTGTTAGTATAGCATTTCTCATTGGTGGTAGAGCCTTCATGATGGCTACATTTGGAAATGAGTATTTACTTAGATACAGTGTAATTGCTGCTTACAGTATCAATTTATTTATCTTAATTGCTTATTTACCACTGATTTATATCATTAATGCTACGGGATTATATAAAGAAAGTAGAAACTTTATTTTTGTTTCAGCAATTGTAAATATTGTTTTATCTTTTAGTGCACCGTTCATTTTCAAAGAATACATGATTATCACCATGATTATTCTTGCAACAACTGTTGCTTATTTTGTGACTGTTTATTTAAGATGTCGTTTAATTGAATCAAAAGTATTTCCAATGGTTCCTAAAAACTTTTTTGTTAAACGATACATTAAATACATTATTTTATTTATGATTGTCACAATTGTTTTATATCCAATTGAGAAATGGTATGTCAGTTTAAATATGGGCGTTGCTTTACAAATTTTTGTTTTATTTTTTGTTTATTTTATTGCCCTTGCATGTTCAATTGGCTTGATGTATGTGATTGCTCCTACCACAGTCAAAAATATAAAGAAAACCATGATTCAGTACTTAGAAGAAGTGAGAAATAAAAGGAATTCAATTCAATAAA
>CAZWEF010000063.1:0-9770 GCA_964632125.1 uncultured Erysipelotrichales bacterium | reverse complement strand
GTATAAAAAAATAATAGGCAAGGTGTTTAGATGGTGGGAAAATAATTTAACTAGAAAGAATAAAATATTAATTGGAGTCACGAGTAGTTTTCTTGTACTTACAATAATTGATGGTACAATTATTAGTTTGACCTATAAAAAAACAATAGCACGGAAGTAAATAATCTCAAGCCAGTTGATTAGATCGATAATCGAGAAAAAGACTCTTCTAAAAGTGCTGATTTTGTCGAAGAGAGTAAAGGTGATGAAATAAGAAATGATGTTGAGTCACAAACTGAAGAAACTCAAACAGAGAATTCAAATTCAAGTACTTCCAATAACACCAATAACAGTAGCAACAGTAATAGTAGTGAGGTTTCACAACAACAAACTACCAATCCTGAGCCTACTCCACCACCTGCACCAACACCGCCAGCGCCGAGTGTAAACTTTCTTGACCTATATTCATATGGATTAGTGGCAACAGTGACAACAGTTGGTCCATTCTCTTCAAATGCAAACGGAGTAATTTATGCTGAAAGGGTTACTTCGAATGAGTCTTCAAAAGAAAATGCAAACTCAGTTGGGTATTGGTCACCAATAAGCGGTTATTCTGTTTTTGGAAATACGACAAGTGGATTTTATGTCAAATTCTATAAAAAAATTTGAGAAATATGAGTAGTTTATAGAAATATGTAAAACAACAATGCATTAAGTTGCTGTTTTTTTAGTCCAAATGCCTATAAATGCCTCTCTTGAGTTTGTTAAGTGAAATAAGTTATGATATAATAAGAAAATAGAATTATATTATAAGAAAAATAGCAGTTTGAAATCCATTCTAAGCATTATTGTCAACACTTTATATATTTGTGAAATTATAATTTGAAAAGGGGTACATAATTTATGAAGTTAAAAAAATTTAAAGTTACAAATTTTAGGTCAATCATGGACAGTGGTTGGATTGATTGTGATGATGTTACTTCGCTTGTGGGTATAAATGAAGCAGGAAAATCGAATGTTATTCTAGCATTATGGAAATTAAATCCGGCTCGAAATGGTGAAATTGACTCATTGCATGATATGCCCAACAAAGAATATACAAACTGGAGGGATAAGAAGGATGAAATAACATTTATTTCTGCAGTGTTTGAATTAAATTTAGCACAAAAAGAGCGTTTGAAATCTTTTTATGGAAAAGATGTAGATAGTGTTTCTATATCACGACTATATAATGGAAATTATCTTATTAAATTTTATAAAAATGAATCCATAGTTTCAATTGAAGATATAGTTAAAACTGAAATTGTAGAAGAAGAAGAAAAGAAAGTAACATATAATCCAAGGCAGGAAGTATTAAAAGAAATGCCAAAATTTGTTTATTATTCAAATTATGGAAATCTTGATGCTCAAATATATTTGCCACATGTAGTAAAATTACTAGATGGAGAAGAAATTCCAGGTTTTAATAATGATGATAAGGTAAGGACTTTAAGAGTGCTATTTGAATATGTTGGATTAAAACCAGAGGAAGTTTTGGAATTAGGAGCAAATCCTGAACAATTTATTTTTAATGGAAGCTACAATAAAACTTATACAAAAAAAGAAATTTCAGCTGAAGAGATTGAAGAATCGGCAAAAAATAAAGAGGAAAGAACAACTTTGCTTAATTCTGCTTCAGCAAAATTAACAGAGGATTTTAGAGATTGGTGGAAACAGGGAGAATACCGCTTTAGATTGCAGGCTGATGGAGATTTTTTCAAAATTTGGGTGTCAGATGACAAAAGACCCGAAGAGATTGAATTGGAACGACGAAGTACAGGATTACAATGGTTTCTAAGTTTTTATTTAACATTTCTTGTCGAAAGGAAAGATGCACATAAAGGTGCGGTATTATTACTTGACGAAGCAGGGCTTACACTTCATCCAATGGCTCAAAAGGATTTATCAGTTTTCTTTGAAAATCTTTCTAAAACAAATCAATTGATTCATACCACTCATTCTCCTTTTCTAATTAATACTAATCATATTGATAGAGTAAAGGTTGTATATTCTGATGAAGATGGGTTTACTGTTGTTTCTAGCGATTTACGTGCTAATGGTGATAAATGCAATGAAAAATCAATTTATGCGGTT
The DNA here is from genome assembly GCA_964632125.1 of uncultured Erysipelotrichales bacterium. Classification (GTDB taxonomy): domain Bacteria; phylum Bacillota_I; class Bacilli_A; order Erysipelotrichales; family CAZWEF01; genus CAZWEF01. The sequence goes on along the minus strand of CAZWEF010000063.1, from coordinate 7,658 downwards.
CATTCTGCATTAGGATTAACAGTTTCAGATATTCTTCTTCAAGGGTGTCAGCCAGTAATTGTTGAAGGAGTATCTGACCAATATTATCTAAACGGAATTAAATTACAATTAGTAAGAAATAAAAAATTTAGTCCTAAAAATGAATTGGTATTTATTCCGTCGGGCGGAGTACGTGGTATTGCAGGGATTACAAGCATCATTAGTGGTAAAGATGGCAGTTTACCATATGCTATCATGGATAGTGATAAGAGTGGAAAAGATGCAAAAAATAAACTTGAAAAATCTTTGTATGAAAATGATAAAGATAAATTATTAGAAATTGAAAAATTCATAGGAATGGAAAATAGTGAAATTGAGGATTTTATTCCATTTTCCTTGATGGAAAAACACATTGATAAATTATTTCGTGAACTAGATGATGAATATTTTTCGGATTTTTATGATAATAATAAACCAATTGTACCTCAAATAGAAAATTTTGCAAAAAAGTATAATATTGATTTGCCAACAGGGTGGAAGGTAATATTGGCGAAGAATGTAAAAAAACACTTTATGAATGCTTCTAATATAGATAAATCAACTTTAGAGGAATGGGCTAAACTGTTTAAGGAATTAAATAAATAATTAGCATTTTGCATGAAAAAACAGTTCTACTAACAGGTTTTTTACTTTATAAGAATTAGAATATAAAGGCACTTTGTCAAATAGTGTGGGAAGTTAAAATGTAGATGCAAGAGTTGATTCTCAGGAGTCAGCTCTTTTTATATGTTAGAAGATTGGAAACAGCCAAGATTCTTAAACGAAAGTGATGAAAGCTTTTAAATCCATAAGAAATACGTTTAATGACTTTGATACGATTGTTGATGGCTTCAAGTCTCCTATTGTTGTAAGGAAAAGTCAATGTATCTTTCAAGTAGTCTTGTAGTCGATGAAGCGTTTGAATAGAAGTACGCAAGTAAGGAAACTTTGAATGAAGGTGAGATGTTAGAAGTCTTAGAACCATGCTTGTGAAGCTTGGGATTAAGAGTATGGCAACAAGGGCAAGAATTGAATGATTGATCAAGATAAGCATGAACAAGTTTAACTGACTGAGAGCCAAAAGAAACGAGTTGAATAGGTTCATTAGAAATAAAAATATTTACATCTTCAAAATTAAGAAGATTTAGTGTAGAATAGTTATTAATCATAGCAATACCTCCAGTTATTGGTTTCGCAAAAAAATTTTAACATGGATCGGAATACTATGTCTTTTTATTATTCTAAAAAAGGTGTAGGATCTTTCCCCACACCAAATATTATTGAGCCAATATAAAAAACGATAATTAATTTTATCGTTTTTTTGTACGAATGGATAATTAATGAATTGCACATTTAAAAGCGAAAAATTACCAGTTATATTTTTAATCTTGTAAAATAAACCTTTATATTGATTTATTTTGTGGTATAATTCTTAAAAATAGTATTGAGTGGGAATAGAAAGAAAAAACCTTTAAATTAAGGTTTTTTCTTAACTCGAAACTTTAATGCCGACCATTTAGTAATCACTCTATAAATCTAAGAAAATTTTTATGATTGATTATATAGATGTTTCTTTCAGTTGAGTAATTGATTGTGAATTTTAGTTTAAGAGAAAAACAAATCATATGTGAAGTAGCTTTAAAGTGTAGTGTGTGATATAATTAATTTGGAATATCTATTACTTAATGCAATATTAAGGAGTGAAGTTATGGAAGAATTTACATGGGAATCTCGTTTTTTCGGATTAAATCTATAAGTAAGCGAAAGAAGAAATAGCAGTAATCGCAAAAAGTGTTATTGAAATATCAACAAATAATACCTGTCCTAGTAAAATATAGTTGTGACACTAAGGTGAAAGAAGTTTAATGAACCACAATCAGTGATTACAATACCAAAAATATTGAAGTATCGGATGAAATCGAATGAATTATTAGAAAAGGTGATAAATAATTATTGTTAGCATAAAGAAGCCAGTATTTCTTTGCGAATAATCATAAATTTATTAAATAACACTACTGTGAGACTATGGTTGGGAATTTGGTAGGGTATGTTATGTATTAGTATGTATCCTTAATGATGTTGTTTAAGCTGCGCAAAAAAAAATGTCTTTAGAAAGTCTGTGTTTTAAATCATGGCAATATAAAAGTGTTTTAATCACAAAAAAAGAAAAAGTAAGCAAAGAGGGAGAGAAATGAAAATTTTATTACACCACACTATTAATAAAAAGATATTTAATGAATTCGATGATAATTTTAATCTGAATATTAATACTAACAAAGAATTGTATATTGAGGTTTCTAGATATATAGATTCAGAACTTTTAGAATGTGAATCATTGTTTATATTGGTAATTGCTTTTTTTGACGTCTCTAACAAAAAAAGAGAATTTAAATATTTTGAAGTATCAAGATATAGAGAGGATATAATGGTTAATACTTTTAGAAAAAAGCTAAGAGAGTTTTTTGAAAAAAAAATTGGGACTGAAGTACTAGGTGATTATCAAATGGGATACTATCAGATTATTGATATTTATGATTAAGAACAAGTTTGAACGGATTTCTTTATATAGTATAGATAATACTGTAAAGGATAAGATAAAGTTAATTGATCGTAATTGGACTGAATTAAAATTAGATAAGAAGTTAATATATAAACCAATTGTAGATGCCATGCTTAATTATAATAATATGATTCACCTACTTACAAGTAAAAAGTTAAAAAAGATGAATCATGATCAAAGCGGGATATTTGAAAATGTAAGTAAATACATAGTTTCTGAAACTGAGATAAGGGAATTGTTAGATATACTTAATGAAATTGGTATAGGTAATGACTTACAAATTAATTCTTATACGACCCAGGGTGACATTGGTGAATACATTATGAACCTGTTTTTCTTGCAATTATTTGAAACAGAAAACATAGATTTGATTGTTCCGAAGTTGATATTTAAGACAGCTACCAAAATGCCTGTTTTTGGAGATGATAACATTTATTTTGACGTTAAAAACAATATACTTTATTTAGGTGAGGCAAAATTTTATAACGAATTAAATCAAGCATTATTAGAAGCTCAAAAGTCTATCGATAAACACCTAGCTAATCTTAACAATTTTGCTTTTTTGAAAAAAAACACAAACATCTTTAAATATAATAGCTTTGCTAGTTATGAACAAATGTTGAGTAAAATTGATGAAGAAAATTTGTTTAATAAATCAACAAAAGTAAGATCAATTGTATTTTTAATAGAAGCTGACACATATCTCAAAAAAGATATTGAAAAGAAAATAAGTAAGTATCCAAATTTTAATGGTTATGTAATTGTTCTTCCTATACTCAATAAAAACGATTTCTTAGAATATTACAAGGAGAAGGTAAGCAAATTATATGGAAAAAAATGATATTATAAAAAGAGTAGATGAGAATCTCTTCAACAACAGAAGATTAGTATTAAGTTCGTTACTAGATAGAAAAATTAATCAGTCTGATGGAATATTGCAACTTCTTGATTTAGAGATTTATAATAATACAGCTGAATCATTTACTAGACGCCTAGAAAAGGCGATTAGTAGCTCAAAAGTAGACGATACTATCGAGCTGAGCAAATATCAGATAGAATGCATGGAATTGCTTGAAAAAGGTGATTTATTTATAAGTGCACCAACTAGCTTTGGGAAAACATTTATTGCTTTTGAGTATATTAAGAGAAATGAAAGTATACTTGATAATATACTTTTTATAGTTCCCACAATTGCTTTAATGAATGAATTATTTAAAAAGTTATTAGATCACTTTGGAGAGAAATATAATATTATTCTTAATGATTTTGAAATCGAAGAAGAAGATATTAATCTAAAAAATATCTTTGTATTAGTGCCTGAGAGAACAATGGGGAAAAAGTTTAGTGTTTTATTGAGTAAAATTGATTTAGATTTTTGCGTATATGATGAAATTTATAAATTATCTAGAAAAAGAAGTATTGAAGATGATCGTTTAATTATAATGAATTTTGTTTATGCAAAAATGATTAAAAAGGCGAAAAAAATTTTGCTACTAGGGCCTTTTATAAAACAACTAAATTTAGTGAAATCTGAAAGGAATATACAGCAATATATCACTGATTATACACCGGTTTTAAATGAAATAAATACATCCATTGATTACCAGTGGTGGAAAGATGAGAATAATGAAAAGAGACTTATATATTATGAGAGCCCAGCTAATATTCAAAAGGCAATTTTAAATCTTGATAAGAATATAGTGAAATTAACTACTACAAGTGAAGATATAGAAGATGTCATCGATTGGATTAAAGAAAATGTTTATGAGAAGTGGTACTATATTCCGTTATTAAGAAAAGGTATAGGAGTACATCATGGAAAAACGCCATTGTATTTAAGAAGTTATATTGAGAATAGCTTTAGAGTTGAAACTCATATACACTCAATAATATGTACTAGCACTCTGATGGAGGGCATTAATACTCCGACAAATAAATTAGTGATAGTTGATTCTCCCAAAAATCAATTTGAATTGAATAATTTAATAGGAAGAGTTGCTAGGTTAAATGTTAAAAATCCAATAAAAGGGAATATTATTTCATTATCTAACATCAATGAGAGTAATCTTTACAACACAAGTAATTGGGAGGAAATAACTTTACTTTACGATGATGAAGAAAAAGTTGAGGATCCTGATGAGTATTTATATTTAGATAAAATTGATGAATCAGAATTATATTGGAAATATAAAGAATTTATGAATGAGCTAAAAAATGACTATTCAATAACGAAAGAGAATATACGAGAGTTGGGAGTTAGATATAACATTATTTATAGATACATAAAATCAGGTGTACACGATAAATTAATTTCATATTTAAATGAAGATGATTATAATAATGCTAAAGTTATTGAAATAATGAGAAGTTGTATTCCAATTGGGAGATCATCTAGCTATTTTAGAAGAGACAATTACTCTAGTTTAAAAGAGAAATATTTAGATGAGAAAAAAATAGAATTTTTGAATATTACTATACCAATGAAAATTTTAATGGAACAAAATTCTATGAAAAATGTTATCATGTATTTTATAAAAAATGAAACTCCAGATGAGGTTGATGTTAATCGCTATGTTGATGCCGTTTTAGAGCTTGCGAGTTATATAAGGTTTAAGTTTTCACAGTCTATCTTACTTTTAGATTTATTTTCACATCATTTCACATCAAAACAGAGCAAAAAAGTAAAACGTTTTGTGGATATGGTCATGAATTTTGTGGGTAAAGACGAACGTTTACGAAAGGTACTATTAGACTTAGGAATTCCAATAGAAGATTGCAATACTATTGAAGTATTATTGCTGCAAAACGGTTTAAAAAAAAGTTATAAATCTTCAAATGTATTGAAAACATTGAAGGTATTACAAAAGAATAATAGAATTAATGAATTATCACCATTTTCTAAGAAAGTAATTTTTTCTGTTAAATGAAATAGATTTCTATTTGATGAATAAATTTGTTCGCTTAATTTAGAAAGTATTTGCTATGTGACTTATGAGAAGGTTATAGTCTTTTTGTTGTTAATCTATTAGAACGTTATTGATTAATGGAATTTAAAATCTAACTGATTTAAATGCAAGCTTCCGTCAAGATATATGCGTAAAACCCATTGGAGTCATGACACAATAGCAACTCCAATGGGTTTATTGAGCGTTCATCAAAAGCACTGTTTTGATCTAGTCAAGTTAATTTGTAGCTCTTATGCAGAAAAGTAAATTTGGACGAGAGTTAACATGTCAGCGAATAAATGAAAATTTACAGTTTAATAAACGAAACTCATCCCTAGATTAGCTCTTAATATATTGTGTATTTTTTCTAGCACCTAATTTTATGATTTTACCTTCTTCTAGTAATTTAGATAAAGTACGCTCAGTTGTTATTTTGCTAATATCAGGGTATTTGTCAATAATATCTTACTTTGATATTTATTGAAAAGAGTTCTTGAATAATAATTCAATACGTTCACTTTTGCTTATTTTAGCTGATGCAAGATGCTCTACTCTATTAGAAAATTCTTTGTATGCATTAAGTATAATCATTAAATAATATTCTACAAATGCCGTATAATCATTTTCACCTTCTAACCAGCTAAATGAGCTTTGATGAAGTGTCTCGTAGTAACCTTCTTTATTTTTTTCAATTAACATCTCAATACTGATTTATTTACCAACGATATAATCATTTTGATATAATAAAAGTAACGTTAAAAGTCTACTCATCCTACCATTTCCATCATTAAAAGGATGAATACATAGAAAGTCTAAAATGAATACTGGAATCAATATCAGTGGGTTTGAATCAATTTCTTTTATTTCTTGATTATACCTATCGCAAATTAACTCAATAGCACTGGCTGTTTCAAACGAGCTAATAGGTTTAAATCTAACAAACTCAGTGCTGTCACTTCTGATTTCAGCTATGATATTATCTGTATTTTTATATTTACCACCAATGCTACTAGGACTGTATTTATATAAGTCACGATGTAACTGAAGAATTAGATTTGGTGATAAATTCATATAATCCAGCTATCATGAATTAAATCAAGCACATCACGATAACCTGCGATTTCACTTTCGTTGCGATTTCTAGGTTCTGATTTTAAAGCCACTATTTCTTTTAATCGCTTGTCACTTGTACAAATACCTTCAATTTTATTTGATGATTGCGCACTTTGAATCTTTGCGACTTCTAAAAGTTTGTTTAATATATCGGGTTGAGCGCTAATAAAGAGAGACTGTTTTCCTCTATGTTCATGAATTGCCGAAACTAAATTCACAATATTCTTTGTCAATAGTGAATCTATTGTTTGGCTACAATTAATTGTTCTCATACTACATCACCAACCCCTTTTCTACATCATTTTATCAACAAATGATGTAGAAAACAATTAAATGAGGTAGATTGACTAAAAAAGAGTGAGATAATTGCAACTTAGTAAGCAATTAATTAATTAATGTTCTCGTGATAACATACTGATATTTGGCATCTTCAAAATCCCCCTTTATATGAATCGACTGTGATCTACTAAGTCTTCAATACATGTCACGTTGATTGTGTTAAATTTCATCTATATCAGCCACTAAATACACTTAACGTGAAACATAATTGAGCATTTTTAGACGCAAAAAAGTGAGCATTCTTATGTTGACATTTATACTCGATGACATCTAGAGCTAAACTTATGGTTCTATTCTTCAAATTTCATTACTAAGCATCAATCTAGTGAATCTTCATTTGGTAATTATTTTTTCTTTGATACAAGATTCTTAGTTGCTTTTTGAAAGCCTCTATTAAGTTAGTTGAATAAATGATTATCATTTTGAAAAGGCAATTTGTAAAGTTAAAGCAACGCGATTTTCGATAAGAGAAATGATTTTGGCAACTGTTTCTAATCGCAAAACAATTTAGCAATAATGCAGTAGGTATTTACTTTCATGCCCTCTTAATGTATAATTAAGGGCATAAAAGTAAAATTATAGTGAGGTGGATTAAATGACTAAATATGAAGATGTAATAGGACTTGCAAAAAATAACAACGGACTAGTAACAACTGCCCTAGTTCAAGAAAATGGGATTGCTA
>CAZWEF010000062.1:0-9895 GCA_964632125.1 uncultured Erysipelotrichales bacterium | reverse complement strand
ACATACAAATCATAGCAGAAGTTCTCCCTTATACCCTAAGTTTTGATTTAAATGGCGGTTCAGGAACAATACCGCCAACACAAACTATACTTGAAGGTGAGCTAGCCCTTGCGCCAACAAACCCAACAAGAGAAGGTTATACATTCAAAGGGTGGAACACAACAATTGGTGGAACCGGAACAAATTGGGATTTTGCAACCATGACAATGCCTGCAAACGATGTTACGTTGTATGCACAATGGGAAGTTAATACATATGAAGTTGTATTTGAGTTAAATGAAACGACAAGAAGCATTTGGGCGACACAACAAGTAGCATTTGGATCGCTTTTAAGTAAACCTGAAACACCAACACAAACAGGGTTTACATTTGCAGGTTGGTATACTCAAGCAGATGGATTAGGCATAGAATGGGATTTTGCAACCATGACAATGCCAACTAACGCTATGACTTTATTTGCAAAATGGATAGAAAAAACACCAGTAGTTGACTATTATGAAATGTCATTCAACTTAAATGGTGGTGTCGGTGTACCACCAACATCACAAAGTTTAAGTGAAGGAAGCAAAGCAATCAAACCAAATGATCCACAAAGAGAAGGATATACATTCAAAGGGTGGAACACAACAATTGATGGAACTGGAACAAATTGGGATTTTGCAACCATGACAATGCCAGCCAACCCTGTCGTACTGTATGCACAGTGGGAGCAAAAATCAGAACCTAATCAACCAGATCAAAAATTGCCGGATACAGGTATGAGTGATGCAACCAGCATGATGGCTACTTTATTGATCGCTGTTGGAATGATTGTTGTATTGAAAAAAGAAAAGAATAAAAAACATTAATCATCATAAATGATTTAGACTGCCAGTGATTTGGTAGTCTTTTTTTGTCGTGTATTTAAAGATGAGTTTGGTGTTTAAAGACATATGGTAAAAACATGCTTTGGTGTATGTTAAGTGGTGTCCTATTACGATTGGGATTAAAGAAAGTAATTAAAAAATAACCAAAGATATACTTTGGTTACTTCATACGATTATGATAATGTCTTGAATCCCCTTTTTCAAAGTATCCAACTTCTTGTTCGACACTTTCAACACGTCGATTGAGACATTGTTTACATTGTTCTGCAGTATCATCAACACATGGTTTTTGGTCATACAACAAGTACTGTGCACGATGATTTTCATGTGTGATGATGGGCATTAAAATATTGGCACCAGCATCAATGCCTTTTTCTCTACCTAAAGCATGGATTGCTTGTAATGCGGTAGTAGCAGCAATATTGACATCTTTTAAGACCAGGCGACAAACCGCAATCATTTTAAGCCCTAGCTCAAATCGAATCATTTTACCTTTTAGTGAATCAAAAGAAGCAACATCCATTTGATCAACAAGTGGGGTGCCAGCTGAAACTAGATAAGGCCCCATACCAATCATATCAATATCATAATCTTTAAAAAACAGGACCTCTTTTGCAAGACTTTCAATTGATTGCCCAGGTAAGCCAATCATAACACCAGTACCAACTTGATAACCGATGGCTCTTAGTGACTTAAGACATGCTTGTCTGATGCTAAGTTCATGATGACCATCTTGGGGATGAAGTTGACGATAGAGTTCATCTTCAGTTGTTTCAATACGAAGTAAATAGCGCGTTGCCCCAGCATCAAACCATCTTTGATAAACATCTGGTGTTTGTTCTCCAAGACATAAAGTGATACCAAGTTCATGGTTACAAGCATCTTGTATCTTGTTTAAAACACGTTCAACGTAATCAATAAAATAACTGTCTTGACGTTCACCAGATTGAAGTGTAATGGATCCATAACCTTGTTTATAAGCCCAAATAGCACTTTCAAGCACCATATCTTCATCCATCATAAAGCGCTCAACATCTTCTTTACTTTTACGAATACCACAATAGTAACAATCCTTTTCACATACGTTTGAAAACTCAATTAATCCACGATAATGAACTTTACTACCCAAGTATTGTTTTTTAATACTTAGTGCTTTTTTCATCAATAAATCAAGATCCTCTTGGTTGTCAATGGATAAAAGAGTCACAATATCATCGTATGAAAATGATGTTTGTTCTAATAATGTTTTTATCACAAATATTGATCCCTTTCACCTTGTTTTAAGGCCTCTATTTTTTTAACTGTTTGCTTGTATATGATTGGATTTTCAATTTCTTTTAAATACGTCTCTAAAAAAGGAATACTCATTTCTTTTAGTTGTTGATCACCATAATCATCCACAAACTCTAGAAAAGTTAAAAGTGCATTTGGCTCACAAATAAAACCAATTTCGCCACTCTTTGCAAGTTCCATAAAGCGATCACCAACTCGATTTGAACGATAACAAGCTGTACAAAAACTTGGAATATATCCTTCACTTACGAGCCATTTAACAACCTCTAAAGGACTTCTTTCATCACTTGTCTCAAATTGACTAGGGGCAATATTACCATCTTCTCTTTCTTTATAACCACCAACAGATGTTGATGATCCAGCACTAACCTGAGAAACACCGAAGTCAAGTAGTTCTTTTCTTAATGCTTCACTTTCTCTAGTAGAAAGAATTAAACCAACAAATGGGAAAGCCAATCGCAGAACAGTTACAAGTTTTTTAAACTCGAAATCATTGATGATATTTGGATAATCATCTAAATTCATGCCATGTGCGGCTTTTAAACGAGGCACAGAAATAGTGTGGAAACCAACATTAAAACGTTCTTCTAAATGTGCGTTGTGTTGCATTAAAGCAAGGACTTCAAATTGATAATCGGCAAGCCCAAATAACACACCGCCACCGACGTCTTCTATGCCAGCTTCCATAGCACGATCAAACGCCGTTAAATGGTACTGATAGTTGGCTTTAGGTCCCTTGATATGATGTTTTTTATAGGCAACTTCATCATATGTTTCTTGAAATAAGATATAGGTTCCAATACCTTTTTCATGTAATCGTTTATAATCTTCAACACTAGTAGCAGCAATATTAATGTTTAAGCGACGAATCACACCGTGATCATTTCTAGTTTGATAAATGGTATCAATCATATCACAAATCGTGTCGATACCACAATTTCTAGGATCCTCACCAAGTTCAAGTGCTAAACGCTTATGACCCATGGCTTCAAGAATCATCACTTCATCTTGAATTTCTTTTTTTGTTAGTTTTTTTCTTGCAAACTGATTTTTATAACTGTACCCACAGTATGAGCACTCATTCACACAATAATCACTCACATATAAGGGGGCAAACATAACAATACGATGACCATAAATACGTTCTTTTATCACTTTTGCTTTATCTGTCATTTGTTTAAAATGCTCAGGTTTTGTTACTTGCAAAAGAATGGCTACTTGTTCCATACTTAACTGATAATCATACGCAACAAGATCAATGACTTGCTGGATTTGCTCGTCTGTTGCTTGCCTAGCACTACTAAGTAAGCTGTTTATTTGTTCTCTATCAATCATTTCATTCCTCCATCATCTTTATTAAAACACAGAGTCAACATATTTGCAAAACATTTGTATCCATGTTAAAATGCTTTGAAAGGAATGATGACATGAACACAACACCAAATGGACTTAGAAGACGGATTGTACTTATTGGTGCAACCAATGTAGGGAAATCAACGTTAATGAATCGATTAACAAACACAGATATATCACTTGTATCACCAGAAGCAGGCACTACCACAGACCCAGTGGTTAAAGCGTTTGAATTGATTGGGTTTGGTCCAGTCACGTTAATTGATACAGCTGGTTTTTTTGATCAAACAACGTTAGGTCATTTGCGTTTGAAAAAGACAAAACAAGAATTGAGTCAAGCTGATTTAGCCATTCTTATGGTCGATGAAACAACGACTATAGATGCATTTGATGAACTCATGGCATCAATAGATAGTCCATATTTATTATTAATTAATGGTAAAATAAAACCAACTTATATTAAAGAAGGTCTTATGTTGGATGTTTTGAATGATGATTTACAACCATTAATTGATAAGATCATCAAATCATTACCTCAAATAAAGGAAACCCATATATTACCATACTTCAAAAAAAGAGCCCATGTGTTACTTGTAGCACCAATTGATAGTGAAGCACCAAAAGGAAGACTTATTTTACCTCAAGTACAAACAATTAGAGATGCACTTGATCAACATTTTATCACCACAGTTGTTCAAATTGAAGAATTAGATTATGCCCTTAACTTAGGCATGTCAATTGATTGTGTTGTCACTGATTCCCAAGCATTTAAAGAAGTGGCAAACATTATACCTAGAAATATGCCACTCACATCATTCTCTATTCTCATGGCATCTCAAAAAGCAGATATCAACATCTTTGTTGAAGGCTTATCTAGGTTGCATTTGTTAACACCTGAGTCCCATATTGCAATTGTTGAATCATGTCATCACAATAAATCCCATGAAGACATTGCAACAGTTAAACTTCCTAAGGCATTGGAAAAGATTCTTGGATTTAAACCTCAATTATCTTACTATAATGGTGTTCAATATTTAGATGATTTAAATAAGATTGATTTTGTTGTTCATTGTGGTGCTTGTATGATGACCCAAAAAGCAGTTCAAGCTAAAATTAAATTATTAGAAAAACAAGGTATTCCAATGGCAAACTTTGGATTAATTCTTGCTTATGCAACTGGTATCGTTGAACGTGCTGTTGAACCACTCATGTAGTGGTTCTTTTTTATTAGTAAATTATTAATATTCTAAAGCAAGGTAGTTAAGATTGAATTGCTATAGTTGGTATCGAGGTGGTTCCAATAAAAAAGAGAAAAGTAAAAAGAAGCGTAAAAATTATCATAATTTTAGGTATGGTTGCAATACTATTACCTAGAATATTAGTTGATAGTTTAGCACAAATAGAAGGTTTATTATACAAGATGCCAATAATGAATAACACTGTGCAATACTCTTCAAAGCTAAGTCTTTATTCAAAATATGCAATTCTTATAAAAGAGGACACATTTGAAATACTATATGAGAAAAATGCTAATGAACTTATGTACCCAGCTTCTCTAACAAAGATAATGACAACCATTCTATTAATTGAAACCATACCGGATCTGAGGCAATCCTTTTTAGTTATGAATGATGTACAAGAAAGAGTTGCTCAAGAAAATGCATCAACTGCTAACCTACACGTAGGAGATTATCTTGAGGCGATAGACTTATTATATGGGATTATGCTTCCTTCTGGTGCAGATGCGACATTTACGTTAATTGAGGGGCTTGGGTTTCGTGAGTATGACTTTGTTCAACTGATGAACTCAAAAGCAAAAGAACTAGGTATGACACATACAAATTTTGAAAATGCTACTGGCCTTCATCAAGAACAACATGTTTCCACAGTGTTAGACATCGCTAAATTACTACAATATGCTCTAAAAAATGAAACCTTTAAGCAGCTCTTTACAGCACCAAGCCATATAGTTCAAGAAAACAAATACCATCACGGATATTTCTTTGAATCAACAACTTTTTCAAGCCTTTCAAGTTCGTATTTTGATTGGGGAGAGATTATTGGTGGTAAAACAGGATATACTAAGCAATCAGGGTTAAACCTATCAACGCAGGCAGTTGATCACAATAACGACACTTATCTTTTGGTTACTGCGCAAGCAGGGGGAAGTTTAACTAGCGAAAAATTTAACTTTTACGACCACTACAAACTTTATGCTGAGTTTTTGAATAGATAACTTGAGACTTGGATTTTATTATCTAAAAAATCAGCAGTATCAAAATATAAGAAACATTTTATTGAGAAATCATTGAGGTTTTACCAATGGGATAGAGATATCCTTTTTTTTATTGTATAATAATTAAAAGAGTTGGGGGGTAAACTTGATTGATAAAATAAATAGATTCATGATTCGATTTGTGGAGTGGATGTTTAAACGCCCATCTGATGACTAAATAGAGATGACAAAATCCAACGGATATGTTATATTTATCTAAGGGGTGATGGTAATGAAAAATGAAAAACTAGAAGTGAAAGTGATTCGATTATCGATGTTTATGTTGTTTTTGTTTGCAGTGATTGCCATCGCATTTGGATTGCTACTCCAATCAGAAGTGATTTTATTTGATGGTATTTTTTCTATTATGAGTATTGTACTTAGTTTTTTAACACTTAGAGTAACAAAGTTTATTCGTCGAAAGGATCCTAAGAAATTCCCTTTTGGTAAGGAAGCAATTGAACCAATGGTAGTTTTTATGCAGTATTTGTTTTTGAATATTGTATTGCTTTATATGTTCATTGATGGTATTCGAATGATTCTAAATGGTGGAAACAGCATCAATTTAGGTATGACCATCCTTTATATCATTGTCACAGCCATTATTCAATATATTTATTTGATTTATTTAGAAAAAGCAACCAAAAACAGTCCTTCAGTGATTGTTCAAACTGAAGTTCATATGTGGCAAATATCATTTGTTCAAACAACGTATGTTTTGGCTGGGTATTTAATTGGTTTTGTTTTGTTGCTTTTTAATGAACCAAGTATATTGGTTTATATTGATCCAATTATTTTAATTGTCTTTATTATTGTGACATGCGTTCAAACGGTTCAAGAAATGTTTGATGCATTTAAAGAAATGATTGGGATGTCTACAATTGAAAAAGCGACAATCAAAAAAATCAATCAAAAAGTTGGTATGATTAAGCAAAAATATGATATTAAACATGATTATATAAGGTTGAAAAAACTAGGTGGTATGATGATTTTGGAAATAGATTTTCTTGTTGATGAAACATTTAAATATGGGGATGTTGCATCTCAAGATCACATCAGAGAAGCCATTTATCAAGCAGTATTAGATGAGCGTTATGATTTATGGTTAAATGTGAACTTTACGACACAAATGAAATGGATTGAATAGGAGGATACAATGAAAACAAGTCATGAAGCATTAAATGAATTAAAAAAGGGAAATCAACGCTTTGTCTCAAAACAAATGAGAACACAAAATAGTTATCAATACGATGCGAGCCTCATTGAAAAACAAACCCCATATGCTGTTATTCTCACTTGCTCAGACTCTAGAGTTGCGCCAGAGACCATCTTTGATTGTGGGTTAGGGGAAGTGTTTGTGATTCGTGTTGCAGGTAATGTGATTGACGAAGTTGTTTTAGAAAGCATTCGCTATGGCGTTCATGCGCTTCAAGCCAATCTGGTTGTGGTCCTTGGACATACTCATTGTGGCGCTGTTCAAGCAGCTTGTCACCATCAAATTGGTGATACATCTCATGCATTTGTACAAACCATCGTTGATGCGATTTACCCTAGTGCAGTTAAATGCAATTATGATGCCAATCAAACAGAAGTCGAACATGTTCGAGCAATGGTTCAGGTGCTAAATAAGGAACCTTTATTAAATGATGCAAACATTATTGGGGCGCGATATGACATTGCATCGGGTGTTGTTTCTTTTTTTGAAAACCATGACTAATTATCAATCCATACAAACGCCCTATGGGGTGTTTGTTGCGGTTTCGAATGAAGAGGCGTTGATGATGTTTGATGATGATGTTGTGATTCAAAAAGACTGGGCTTGTCAGTCTGATCAAGTCATTGAACAGTTAAAACAAGCATTGGATGCTTATTTTAGCAAAGCTGTAGATACAATAGAAGTCCCAATTGTGATGCAAGGGACGCCGTTTCAATTAAAGGTTTGGAAAGAAGTTCAAACTATCCAAAGAGGTGAAGTGACTTTCTACGCTGATATCGCAAAAAAAATCAATCACCCAAGAGCCATTCGTGCAGTTGGATCAGCGCTAAAAAAATGTCCATTTTCATTCATTATTCCATGTCATCGCGTGATCAGTAAGAGTGGCAAAATAGGGGGTTATGGGCACAATATTGGATTAAAGGCGCGTTTGTTAGAAGATGAACAAAGAAGAAATGAGGATAAGCATGAAATATGCAGTGCAAATAAGTGAAAGTGTTGAACAAACAAAAGTAACCAAAACAAACACAACGGTTCGTTTAAATAAATATTTAAGTGAATCTGGGTTTTGCTCAAGAAGAGAAGCGGATCGCCTGATTGAACGTGGAGATGTGTTTGTCGATGGTGTGCAAGCAACGATGGGCATGCAAGTCACTGATGACCAAGTCATTAAAGTTGGTGCCAAACAAGTAAAACGAACCAATGATGTTGTTTATTTAGTGCTCAATAAGCCAATTGGCATTACGTGTACGACTGACACAGCCATTAAAGGTAATCTAACAACGTTTATGAACTTGAAACAACGCATCTTTCCGATTGGTCGATTGGATAAGGATTCAAGTGGACTGATTTTGATGACGAGTGATGGGGATGTTGTTAATCAGATATTAAGGTCTGAAAATCATCATGAAAAAGAATACATTGTGACAGTGAATCGACCATATGATCAAACGTTTTTAAATCAAATGGCAAATGGTGTAGAGATATTTAATATGGTAACAAATAAAAAACAAACGACAAAGCCATGCACGATTATCCCAATTACAAGTGATACATTCAAATTGATTTTAACTGAAGGTATGAACCGACAAATACGGCGCATGACACAAGTGCTTGGGTATCGTGTGATTGATTTGAAACGAGTGCGTGTGATGAACATCTTGCTAGGTGATTTACCTTTAGGACATTGGCGTTATTTAACGCAAGCAGAACTAACTGAATTAAAATTGAAAATAACGTGAATAGGACAATTTATATTTGACATGAGAGCGTCATTTGGGCTATAATATAAATTGGCATGAAAGCCAATGTAGCCCCGGAAACTACATCGGTATAGGAGGAATTACACATGCGTCAAACAACAATGGCAAATGCAGCGACAATTGAAAGACAATGGTTCGTTGTAGATGCAGCAGGTATGACATTAGGACGTTTAGCATCTGCAGTAGCAACAGTATTAAGAGGAAAACATAAACCAACTTACACCCCTCATGTTGATTGTGGTGACTATGTCATCATATTGAACTCTGATCAAGTGGTGATGACTGGAAATAAATTGGATAAAGAATTGTACTACCGTCACACAGGTTATCCTGGTGGTCTTAGAACAAAAACAGCACGCCAATTTAAAGAACAAGATTCAACACTTTGGGTAGAAGCAGCAGTTAAAGGTATGTTACCTCATAATCGTTTAGGAAAAGCACAAGGTATGAAGTTATTTGTATACAAAGGTAGTGAGCATCCACATGCAGCACAAAAGCCACAACCAATGGCAATTAAAGGTTAAGGGGGAAAGTAAATGGCACAATTAGTTCAATACCGCGGAACAGGTCGTCGTAAATCATCTGTAGCTCGCGTCATCTTAAGACCAGGTACTGGTCAGTTTACAATCAATAAGAAATCAATTGATGATTATCTAACTGTTGAAACATTAAAAACAATCGCCCGTCAACCATTAGTTTTAACTGAAACCTTGGAAAAATTTGATGTTATCGTTAATGTTAACGGTGGGGGATACACTGGTCAAGCTGGTGCAATTCGTCACGGTATTACAAGAGCGTTACTTGAAGCGAATCCTGATTATCGTCCATCATTAAAAGCTGCAGGCTTTGTAACACGTGATGCACGTGCTAAAGAACGTAAAAAATACGGACTTAAAGCTGCACGTAGAGCACCACAATTCTCAAAAAGATAGTTTTAATTATCGATTTGATTTTGAAAGAACCCTTCGGGGTTTTTTCTTATATAATAAAGTTTCTTAAAAAGTAATTGACTTTCAATAATCGACATGATATGATATTTAAGCATTAAGCATAGGCCTATAGCTCAGTTGGTTAGAGCGCACCCCTGATAAGGGTGAGGTCGATGGTTCAAATCCATTTAGGCCTACCATGA
>CAZWEF010000061.1:0-10034 GCA_964632125.1 uncultured Erysipelotrichales bacterium | reverse complement strand
TGCACTAAATGAAATATTTCCTTCAACGTTCATATGGATGGTCTTTAAAGGCTCACTGAAATCATTGAATTTACTTTGATAAAAGTCATTGTATTGATCTTGTGTGATTTCATTTTTATTCTTTTTCCAGATAGGAACCATTGAATTAAGCGTTTTATTTTCAATGGTTTCAACGTCATCAATAACTGTAGTCACATCCATCACAATTGGATATCGAATATAATCAGAATACTTTTTAATCAATTTCTCAAGCATTGATTGTTCTAAATAAACATCATAATTTTCATCATTTTCGTTATCTTTTAGATATAATTTAACAGTTGTACCTATGTTTTCTTTATTAATAGTTGAAATTTGATACCCATCAGTTACTTCACTTACCCATCGATAACCTTTTTCTTCATTGTATTTTCTTGTTTCTACTTCAACTCTTTTTGCTACCATAAACCCTGAATAAAACCCAACACCAAATTGCCCAATCACATCAACATCATCCACCGGTTGATCTAATTGTTCCTTAAATAAACGTGAACCACTTTGTGCAATTGTTCCTAGATTTTCTTCAAGTTCCTTTTCATTCATCCCAATACCAGTGTCTGTAATTGAGATCCAACGTTCTTCTTTATTCACATGAAGTTGAATTTTTAACTCACTTCGATCAACTTTTGCTTGTTCTTGCAACGACAAATAATTCAATTTATCATTCGCATCACTCGCATTTGAAATCAATTCTCTTAAAAAGATTTCTTTATGTGTATAAATAGAATGAATCATTAATTCCAGTAATCGTTTAGACTCTGCTTTAAATTGTTTCTTTGCCATGTTTACCCTCCTTAGCACTTATCATCTAAGAGTGCTAATAATAGTATAATCAATCTTTAAAGAAATTTCAAGCCTTATTTTTATTGAGTTGTTTTAAATCAATGATTTTTTGATTGGAACTCCCTCTAAATTGTAAATATGGATCTTGAAGCGATTGAACAAAACGACCATCTACCAATACATCCAGATAATCTAAACACTTACTTTTAACAACATCTTGCCTTATTTCTTCCAATGTAAATCCTGTATATGCCCATAAATGAATGGTTGGTAAGACCATTTTAATTTTATTTAAAAATATTAAGAGGGCTTTTGCATCATAGAAAGGATCACCACCAGTTAATGTCATCCCTGAAAGAAGTGGGTTTTGTTTGTATATATGAATGATTTCATCGAAATAATCATCATCTACCAACCGCCCTTGATTAGCATCCCAACTCAATTGATTATGGCACCCATCACAAAAATGACTACAACCACTAAAATACAGGCTCATTCTCAGTCCTACCCCATCAACAATTGTTTCTCTCTCGATTTTTAAAATCCTTAAAGATGTTTGATACGATCGTGTTCCTCGGCTCTTTTGGCTTTGTTCCATGAACTTAAATCTCCTGTTAAATAACCTGTAATTCGTCTCATGCGATGAATTGCCAAACTTTGACAAACTGGACATTCTTTTTCAATATATCCGCGGTAAAAACAATCTTGGCACTGATCTATTGGATGATTGATTGAACCATAACCAATTCCACTTTCATACATACATGAAATAAGACTAATTAATGCATGAGGATTAGCCAAAGCATGGCCATCTACTTCAACATAAGTTATATGTCCACCTAATGTTAAAGCATGATAAGGCGCTTCAATTTTGATTTTTTCGTATGCTGATAATTGGCTTTTAACATCTACATGAAATGAGTTTACATAATAATCTCTATCGGTAACACCTTCAATTGTACCATACTTTTGTCGATCCAATTGAACAAAACGTCCACTTAACCCTTCAGCTGGTGTTGCTAACAACGCATAATTGAGTTGTGTTTTCTCCTTTAATTGTTGAATCTGTTCATGCATCATGCTAACTGTACTAAACAACAGTTCATTGGCCTGCTCACTCTCATCATGACCTTTGCCAAGTAAAGCGACCATTGCTTGATGTCCGCCAATAAACCCAATACCCAAAGTTCCATGCTTTAAACAATCCCCTACTTCTATTTGTGATAAGTTCGCATCCATCCACATTTGATTTTCCATCATAAAAGGAAATTGCTTTGTTTTAGCTTCTCTTTGATATTCATATCGAGTTTTTAATTGTTGTGCAATTGATTGAATCATACGATTAATGGACTGATGAAACACAACAATTTGCTTTTCTAAATCATCACTACATTGTCTAGCCTCTAAAGCCAATCGAACAAGATTGATACTGGTAAAAGATAAATTCCCTCGCCTTAAACTAGTTGTTTCTCCATGCATATTTTCAAACACACGTGTGCGACACCCCATTGTCGCTACTTCATAACGATATCGCTCAGGATCATTTTTTGACCACTTAGGGTGACGATTAAAAGGCGCATCCAAAAATAAAAAGTTAGGAAACATACTCGTCCCAGTCGTTTGCACAGCCTCTAAAAACAAATCAAAATTAGGGGTTTTAAAAGACTGACTTGCAATCCATTCATCTGTAATATTCAATGTTTGTTGACATAATGCTAAATCATCTTCATCATAATTAATATCTTTTTTAACCTTAAATATTTGAATTGGAAAAACTGGTACTTCATGATGCCCCATGCCTTCTCTTGTCATGTCAAGTAGTGATTTAATCACCATTCGGCCCTCCATAGATGTATCCGTCCCATAATTAAGAGAACTAAAAACAACTTGATTACCACCTCTAGAATGCATGGTATTTAGATTACAAATTAATCCTTGCATCGCTTGATTTGTCTCTCTTTTTGTTCTTTGATATGCTTGTTCCCATAACGACAAGCGTTGTTGTTCATTTAATTTGGGGAAAAGGGTTTGATAAAGTTGTTGATCAAACGCAATGCTAGTCAATGTATTTAACTGAACAATGCTCATATCATCCATAACAATACCAAATAATTTCATATCAGCCAAAACATCTTTTAAATGCTTGATGAAACTTTTTAACACACCTGGCGCCATATAAAAATCAAATGCAGGTATTGACTGACCACCATGTTGTTCATTTTGATTGGTTTGAAAAATAATTGTTGCTAATGTCGCATAAGTTGTGATACTCTGAGGTGCCCCAATCCATCCATGCCTTGTTTTAAACCCTTGTTCAAGCAATGGCTTTAAATCATATTGCAAACAAGTTGATGTCCTAGTCGGATAATAATCCAAATCATGAATATGTATCCATCCTTCTTCATGTTGTTTTCTAATTGAAGGTGTCAATAAGTACCTCAAAGCATAATCCTTACCCATAACAGACGCCATCCCCATCATTTGCCCTGCTGGTGTATGACTGGCCATATTCGCATTTTCTTGGGTCACATCATTAGATTCAACCTGAATGATTGTTTCAATGTCATGTTGGATATGATGTTGAAGGACACGTTGTTCATTACGCCAATGACGGTATCGAATATATGATTGTGCAACCAGTGGCTGATGTTTCATGAGTTCTAATTCAACTAACTCTTGAATGGCTTCAACATCAACAGTAGTCTCATTTAATTGGGTTTCGATATGTTTAACCCAATCAAATACTTCTTTTAAAACATCTACTTCGCACGCATCAAATGCTTTCATGATTGCCCTGTAAATCTTGGATGCATCAAAAACTTCAATCTGCCCATCTCTTTTTCTTACATTCATAAAATCTTCCTTTCTAATAAAAAAATAGTACACTCCTGGTGTACTAAGGTTGCCTAAAAATACTGCAACTTTTATCTCAATCCCAGGAGATAAATCGCAATAAATATGAAGGCAGGTCTACTGGCTCACATTCTCCCTACTTTGATGCCTTCCCGATTTCTCAGTGGCTCATATCATTTCGTCCTGTTCACAGTTGCTGGGACAGCTTAGGCTTTTCCTAATTCCCTATTATGCTTGTTTAGCACCTTGTATTTATTGTGTCTACATTATAACAACTTTAACAACTTGACACAAGTGACAATACATGTCAAAAAAATAAAGATTTAAAAGATGGTTCATTAAGTGATGTATTCGAATAAATGCATATTAAATAGATCACTATCATCTATTTATCCAATTGAACTTTTTGTTTTGATATAAAATACATTTGAAATGCCAATAGCCCAGTCGGAATAAGAGAAGAAATCAGCAGCGAATCAATTTGATACTTTGTGTATGCTGTTAAAAATAAGGTTAGAAAAAAATACAACATATATACCAATCGACGCAATGGTAAGTTTTCTACATATTGGTAGTTAATCGTGATTATTTGTATCATCCACGAAAGACAAACAACGATTATCATTAAATAATACCCCTTTATTTGAACATGCACAAATAAACTTAAGATATAAAAAGATAGTAGTGACCCCACCAATGTGACAACACTTTCTTTAATAATCATCTTTATGACTTTGTTCAACGTATAGATGATACGAGCTTCACTTAGGACCTCAATAAACTTCAACATACTAAAACAACTCAATAAAACAATTGATATAAGCTCGTTGATACCAATCATATAAACTGACCCCACTAGAAATCCAATTTTAGCTAATTGTTTCATCATGATTTAACTCCTTATCCCAAGCTTCTTTTATGGCATCCACCATTTCTATTTGTTGAACACCAAGTTTTTTTGCTTCTTCAATCATATCTTTCATTTGAGTATGTAGGAGTTCATGCTTTCTTCTCAACATAATGTTTTTTAATGCATGCTCAGAAACAAACATCCCCAACCCCCGTTTTCCATAAACAATACCTTTTTCTTCTAAATAATTAAGTGCTTTTAATGCCGTAATCGGATTAACAGTAAAAGCTTCAGCAAGTTGCATCTTAGAATAAACCCTTTGATGTGCTTGAATTGTTTGATCAATGATTTGATCTTCTATAAACAACGCTAGTTGTAAATAGACTGGTTGACTTTGTTTAGGCATATGAGTAACCTAGCCAAACGTGTCGATATGGGTATTCACTGATGAAGATGATAAGCACACATAAACAAATACCAATTATCAAACCGATTGTTCCAACATAATTGATGAGTGCCAAACTTGCAATCATACCTGCACCTGTTTTAATAGATAGGTACTCACCATCATGCATTGCAAGAATTGTCATAATCATGAGTATACCTAGTAAATACATTGAGTCTTGTCTTATCATCGTTAACCCGATAAGAACAATAGACATAAACAAAAAATAAGTGAGTACATGTCTTGTTTGGTCCAATAAGACTGGTTTTTTTTGCTTGGTTAAAGCATACTTAATCTTTTGTTTAATGTCTAAAGCATAACAAAATACAGATGAAAAAATAATGACGAGTACCAAACTAACTATTGCAGGATAAATTGGTATACTAACAAATACCATTGAACTTAAAGCAAATATGAATCCAGTATGATTAGCTCTAAAATTTTCCATATTAGCCTCCCATATATGCAAGATAAAACATTTTTAAATCTACGGTGTCATGCATATGTTTTGTTTCATGTAAATAATCTATTTTATTTAGTCTCTCAATTTGACCAATAGATTCCTTTTTTTCACCATTCATGGTCATATAAGACAGCGCAGTAATTGGATTGGTATATTGAATGCTTTGATTTTTTATCACAATTATATCTGTAATCAATCGTTCTAAATGAATCAAGCTTTGACTTGATACACAAACTGTTTTCCCTAATTCAAATAAGTCAAAAACGATCTCTTGTACCATTTTAATGTGTTTTGAGTCTAAATGACTAAATGGTTCATTGAATAAATATACTTGTTTATTCATTGATGCAATCAAACAAAACACAAATAAGCACTTTTGACCCGCACTCATTTCGGCCATACGTTGTAACTTATCTAAATTAAATCGCTTCAGTAGCGCACTGTATGTATCTTGATCAAATGTTGTCTTTTTTAGCAAATTCATGATACTTTTGGCCGTTTCATTATGTAGTAACGATGCATCTTTAAACCAAGCAACATCTTCCATCTTACCTTCTATTTCTCCACTATCTATCATATGTTGACTTATAGCATCAAATAAGAGATCAACTTCATACGGTTTCTTGGCTAAGACACCATAAATACCTGGTTTTTGAATACTTAGATTGACATCAGTTAATGAACCTTGCTTAGTTTTGATATCCACGTTTATTAGTTTCATACTCCCTCCACTATCGCATCATAACAATCTTTTAATGAAATCATCGCTTGTTCTTCTTTTGTTTCATGTAGATATAGACGTTGATTTAAACGACTTATAGACCCTATAGCATTCTCTTTGCTTGTATTAAACACCATACAACGAAGAGCCTCTATTGGAAACATTTTAATCCCTTCACTCATCGTAAACAGTACAAGATAATCTAAGCATTGTTCTAAATCATCAATGATATGACTACTGATCAATACTTTTTTATGTTCACTTGTTTGAATAAATAACTGAATCATCTTAATCCTTGTTTGTTCGTCAACATCATTAAATGGTTCATCAAACAAGTAGTACTCAGCATCAATTGAAAGCGTCATACAAACTAGCAAAATAGCCTCTTCTGTTTGATTAAGTCTTTTTTTCTTATCCCATTCAAGATTAAAATAATGCATGAGTTGATAACAATAACCTTCATTAAACCTTCCTGATAAACTGAGAAGTTGTTGAAACTGAAGGGTTACATTGTTTTCTTTCCCCTTTATATAACTTACCCATCCTTGTTTGATCATTTCTCCTTTAATCAATAAACGACCAGTCATTACTTTAAACAACGTTGTTTTACCAACACCATTGGCACCAAGAACACCATAAATACCTGGTTTAGATAAATCAAGGTTTACTTGTTTTAATACTTCCTTTTTCTTAAACGAAACACTGACATCAATTAATTTCATCACATCCTCCTACAATAGATACAAAACTTTCCTGATTTTAACTAAAACAAGTAACAAAGCAACTATTACCATGAGAAAATAGATAACCATCATGTAAAGTGTTTCATGTTCAACCACAACAGCAAGAATGAAGAAATAAGCAACCATAAACTCGACTATAATCCATAGCTGACGACTTAAAAATGTATGTTCAACATACATCAACAAACCAAACATAAGCACTACAACAGCTAGTAAAAACGGCTTAAGGAAAGTGATTAAAACTGTTTCTATGTTTACTTCTTGAAACAAGAATTGCATACATAAAACACCTAGTGCACTACCTAATCCTATTTGGATGGCATCCCTTGTGTGATGCTTGATTATGCTTTTAAGAGGCTCAATCATCAGTTGAATGTGGGGACTTGCAACGAATGCAAAGTAAGCAAAATAAAAAGCCAGCACGAATCGTCCAATAAGATAGTAAAATTGACCAACTCCATAAGATAATGTAAGAACAGTTATTAGTACGGCTTTATCTTTCATTGTGATCATTTAGTTGACTCCCTTCAGTTACCTTTTCACCTTTAAAATAGTTCATCCAATCTTCTTTGAATCGATAACCAACAAATAAAACATAAAGAGTCATCAATAGTATTACCACCATCAGTAAGATGCGATTGTATGGCACCATATTGATTTCAGCAATCTCTATAAGCACACCAAGTAAAATCCAAAATACCCAACCACTACTTTTTTCATGATCATAAAGTGACATAAACAATACAAATCCTGCTAGTTGAAAACCTATGATGTACCATTCATATCCGATTATAATTAAGCCTATGTGAAGAATTAAATGGATGATAAATGTTGTTTTTATATCATGATTTAAATCAATTAATATTGGTCTTTTCCTTCCTGTTACCATTTTAAAAATTAAATGTTTGTTTTTTAGAGCCTTAAAATTAATCAACCAAATCACAGCTGCATAAAACCCAATCATATAGCTACTATATTCTCCTCGTATACCTAACAAAAATAAAACAACACAAACCGCGGCATAGAATACACCCAAACATTCACCCTGATACATTGACCATAGTTTATTCATGCTCCACCTCCAAATAAGCTTCGTAAAAAGTCATCAAATCAATCCCAGCTTGTTCAATATTGGTTTGATGAAGATATTGAGTTTGATTAAGTCTTTTTATTTTTCCAATTGCCCCTTCAGATGAATCATTGAATATCATTTTACTTAAATCATCTACTTTAAATAAACCACCAATCGTATGGTCTTTAATCATCACAATATCTGTCAGGATAGTTTCTAGTTCACTTAAATGTTGACCCGAAACCAATACAACTTTACCCGATTCATACAACTCAATCAAACGTGATTTAACCAGCTTGACATATGTTGTATCTAAATGACTAAATGGATCTAAAAATAAATGAACATCCTTGTTCATTGCGATATTAAAACTTAACTCAAATAAATGTTTTTTACCTGAACTTAACTTTCGATAAATCAAATTATCTTTGATATCAAACTGTTGACAAAGTCTCAACATACACTCACCATCAAACGATGTTTTTTCAAGCAATTTACAAACACCTAATGCATGTTCATATTGAAACATATTACTTGAATAAACATATGCAGCATGGCAATCAATCACTTCTCCATTATCTTGAAACCCTCTTGCTATCACATCAAACAATACTTGTACATCGCCTATACTTGTTGCAAAAACACCATAAATACCTGGTTTTTCAATGTTTAGATTGATATCTTTTATATAATAAATATAATCTTTTCGATAAACATGTTCTAGTTTCATAAGACCCCTTCTACAATTGCTTCATAGCATTGTTTTAAACTTATATTTTGAGATGAGCTTTGCGTTAAGTGTAAGTACTTACGTGTACCTAAGTACTCAATCGATCCAATTGCATTTTCTTTAGATTCACTAAATGATAATTGATTTAATGTCTCAATATTCATTTGAATAATTTTATGCACTTTTGTCACTAAAATAACTTGGTCAAACACATTTTCAAAGACATCAACCACATGGGTACTCACGATAATGGTTTTTCCTTGTTCTTGTAACTGAATCATTGCTTGTATTACCTTCTTGCGATTGATTGCATTTAAGTCATTAAATGGTTCGTCAAGTAGATAGATGTCACTGTCTATCGATAATGTCAATGCAATGATGAGTAGCGCTGCTTGTTCTTTGTCAATATCATATTTTTTAAGTTTCATATCTATATTAAATAAATCAACATAATAATCAAAAGAACTTTTTGAAAATCGTTTCGTATCTTTAGATAATTGATTGTATATCCGCTTAATCTCTGTAAAGTCACTTAGAATATAAGTAATCGACACCTTGTTTCTAATCATGTCTCCATTAAACAATAATCGTCCTGTCATTACTTTAAACAACGTTGTTTTTCCAACACCATTGGCACCAAGAACACCATAAATACCTGGTTTAGATAAATCAAGGTTTACTTGTTTTAATACTTCCTTTTTCTTAAACGAAACACTGACATCAATTAATTTCATGATCAGCCCTCCTAGGTGGTATACTAATATAGTCTACTATACTTTATTTAACATCTCATGTCAATCATTGAATTTCTATGTATCCAACTATAATTACAAGATATTAAACTACCATTTTTTCTATAATCCATGCAATTATTGAATAAACAACGTTATAAAAGCCTTAAGTGGTATTACAAGTACATTCAATATGTTTTCAAAATCATTCAAATATATGACTTACCCATAAAATAAATCTCACTCGAAAAATAAAAACGACTTATACATATGATGACAAGAGAACAAAGAAGTATAGCATTAAATCCAACATAAAAAAACCTACTATTTATTAAGATAGCAGGCCTTTTTTATTTTTAACTTCGTTTCTTTGCAAACAACAACAAACTACCGATTATAGCTATCACGCCACCCATTGCAATGATTTCACTCGACTGCCCTGTTTTTGGCAAAGATGGAGACTGTGTTGCCACTGGTGTAACTGGGTTAGCTGGGTTAGCTGGTTCAACTGGGTTAGCTGGTTCAACCGGATTAGCTGGTTCAACTGGTTCAACTGGAGTTGTTTCTTTATTCTCAACCCATTGGGCATACAACACAATATCAT